>CAMTFT010000010.1 GCA_947071365.1 uncultured bacterium
ATGTAGCTCCGTCTCGTGGGCTCGGAGATGTGTATAAGAGACAGAGGTAGCATTGTGATATGACCATGAGGTAATATAGCAATGTTGAACCGGTATAGTAACGCTGAACGGATATAGTTAATGAAGCAATACAGGTATGATACCAGGCGGAAATATCATGATAGTGGATGGTGTCTGATCCCATGTACGAAAACAGAATTAAATGAAAAGAGGAAAATAAGGTGGAAAACAGGAAAATCGGTGTTGCGCTGCTGGGTCTTGGAACGGTGGGACTCGGTACGTATAAAGTCATGAAGGCACAGAAGGAAGAAATGCTGTATAAGACGGGAGCACAGCTTGAGCTTCGGAAAATTCTGGTGCGCAATAAAGAGAAGGCAGCTTCTAAGGTGGACGAGCCGGAGATCATCACAGACCGCTTCGAGGATATTCTGGAGGATAAGGAGATCCAGATCGTGATTGAGCTGATCGGAGGTATTGAGCCGGCCAGAACATATATCGAGAAATCACTTCAGGCGGGAAAGCATGTGGTGACGGCGAATAAGGATCTGATCGCGTCGGATCACGGCGCACTTATGGATCTGGCAAAAGCAAACCAGTGCGATCTGATGTTTGAGGCGGCGGTTGCCGGCGCGATTCCGGTCATCGCACCGCTAAAGCAGTCTCTGGCGGCAAATCATCTGACTGAGGTAATGGGAATTGTCAACGGTACGACAAATTTCATTCTTACGAAGATGTCGCAGGAGGGAATGGAGTTTGACGAGGCGCTGGCTATTGCGACAAAACTGGGATACGCCGAGGCTGATCCCACCGCAGATATTGAAGGGCTGGATGCGGGGCGTAAGGTGGCTATCATGGCATCCATCGCTTTTAATTCGAGAGTTTCTTTTGATGATGTGACGACGGAGGGAATTACGGGAATATCGGCAAACGATATCCGTTATGCCAGGGAAATGGGATGCTGCATCAAGCTGATCGGCATGGCCCACAGTGACGGCACTGCCATCGAAGCGTACGTGGCTCCGATGCTGATCCCGCAGGATCACCCGCTGGCAGCAGTCAATGATTCCTACAATGCAGTGTTTGTGCGGGGAGATGCGGTGGATGATGCCATGTTCCTGGGTCGTGGCGCCGGTGAACTGCCGACGGCCAGCGCAGTCATGGGGGATGTCTTCGATGTGACGAGAAATATCGTCCACGAGTGCAACGGCAGGATTTCCTGCACGTGCTACAAGCATTTGCCGGTGCTTCCGATGGAGGATGTACACAGCAAGTATTTTCTGAGAGTTGAGGTGGAGGACAGGATCGGCGTGTTGGCTGAGATGGCAGACGTATTTGCGCGTCACAGGGTCAGTGTGGAGCAGATCATCCAGAAGCAGAAGAAGGGCGACAGCACAGAAATCGTCGTGATCACGGACAAGGTGAGGGAAGGGGACTTCCGAAAGGCAGTGCGGTGCATTGCAGATAAATCCGGGACGAGGGAGATCAAATCGACGATCCGGGTTTATACGGTATAAAGGCATCAGGCCGTATGTCAGAAATTATCAGACTGTATGGTATAGGGGAGTTTCCTTGACAATCCGCATGGTCTGGGGTATAGTTTAACAAGAGAAAACGCAGTGACACTCACGTGTCATCAAGGAATCCGGTGTGAATCCGGAACAGTCACCACTACTGTGAGGCGGACGAACGGGACGTATGCCACTGGCGAATGCCGGGAAGGCGTTCCGGGAGGAGGAAGCCGAGTCAGGATATTTGAAGCGAAGAGAAGTTTTATTTCTGGGATGAAGGAATAAACGTTCGGGTCAGTACTGTACGTAAGTGGCATCCCTATGGGGTGCCATACTTTGTGTTACAGGAAAGTGCATTGAGTATAAATATGTAAGACATTGCCATGATGTGATCAACATATTTTGCTGCGGCAGGTGCTGGCATGTATCTTCGCAGGATACGAAGAGAGGAAAAAGATGAACGGGAAAAACAGGGCAATTTTAGTAGTCAGCTTCGGCACGAGCTATGAAGAGACGCGGAAGAAAACGATAGACAGGATCGAGCAGGACATACGGGAAGTATATTCGGATTGTGCGGTGTACCGTGCATGGACCAGCGGGATGATCCGCAGAAAAGTCCTGAAAAGGGACGGCATTTATATCCCGGATGTCCGGGAAGCCATGGAGCAGATGGAACGGGACGGGATAGCGGAAGTAATCGTTCAGCCGACCCATGTGCTCAACGGGATAGAAAATGATCAGATGACGGAGGATGTACTGGCATTTGAGGGCCGTTTCGAGCATATTGTAACAGGGGCTCCGCTGCTGACTTCCCAGGAGGATAATGACCGGGTGGTGCAGGCCGTGTTGGATGAACTGCATCCGGCGGCGGATGAAGCGCTGGTGCTCATGGGGCATGGAACGGAGCATTACGCAAATGCGGTTTATGCCGCGCTGGATTATCAGTTTAAGGATATGGGACATAAAAATATTTTTATGGGTACAGTGGAAGCGTATCCATCCTTCGATTCGCTGATTAAGCAGGTGAGGGCGGTCGCCCCGCGCAGGGTGACGCTGGCCCCGTTCATGATCGTGGCCGGAGACCATGCGACGAACGATTTGTCAGGAGAGGAAGAAGACTCCTGGAAGAACAGGTTTGAAAATGCCGGTTTCGAGGTGGACTGTGTGCTGAAGGGCCTGGGAGAGTATCCCGGTATCAGGAAGGTTTTTCTGGATCATATCGCATCATCCATTCGGAAGCTGGAAAATTAAGGAGCCATTATCATGGGGATACAGATGACGGGAATCGACCACAGTGTGGCCGAGATCGATATACGTACCATTTTTTCATTTACAAAAAAACATACGGCAGACGCTCTGGAGAAGCTGAAGCAGGTAAAGGGAATAGAGGGCTGTGTGCTGCTCTCAACATGCAACCGGATGGAGCTGTGGGTCAGTACGAGTGAAGATTTCGAGGCGAATCTTTACACGCTGCTCTGTGAGATCCGGGAGGTCTGTCCGGAAAAATACCGGCAGTATTTTAAATTCCGAAGTGAACGGGAGGCGGTGCATCATCTTTTCCGTCTGGCCGGTGGCCTCGAATCGCGGATACTTGGTGAAGACCAGATCGTGACTCAGGTAAAGGACGCATTGACCTTTGCCAGAGAACATTTTGCCACGGACCACGTGCTGGAGACGCTGTTTCGGCAGGCTGTTACTGCGGCCAAAAAGGTGAAGACCGGGATCGCTCTGTCACCGTCGGATCAGTCCGTTGTAAATATCGCGATCCAGACGCTGAAGCAGGAGGGCTTTGATTTTCGGGGAAAGACCTGCATGGTCATTGGAAACGGTGTGATGGGTAAGCTGGCAGCCAACCAGATTAGAAGGCAGGGAGCCGATGTGACGGTAACGGTACGCCAGTACCGCAGCGGCATCGTTGAAATACCGGAGAAATGCCACCGGATCGACTATGGCCGCAGAATGGAGCTGTTCGGTCAGTGTGATTATGTGGTCAGCGCTACGGTCAGCCCGAATTATACTCTGACAAAAGAGCTGGTGGAAGGAAGCATAGAGAAAACGGTGGTGCTGATCGATTTGGCTGTTCCAAGGGATATAGACCCTGGTGTCCGGGAGATAGAGGGTGTAAGGCTCTTTGACATAGACTGTTTCCGGGATGAGGCGAGAAGCGATGCACAAAAAGAAGCGATCCGTCAGGCGGAGATGTGCTTTGAAGAGCAGATGGAAGAATTTTATACGTGGTATGAGTGCGTTGATGTAATTCCGAAGATTCAGGAGATCAAGGAAAAGGTGGCTGTGGATCTGGAGCTTCGCCTTCAGAAAAAGCTGCGGGAGCTGCCTTTGGAGGATGCCGTGCGGGAGCAGCTTCGGGAGGACATCGAGGCGGCGGCCGTGAGGACTGTGAATAAAATGCTGTTTGCGTTGCGGGACGGTGTGGAGCGGAAAACGTTTCGGGAATCCCTGGGGTGTCTGGAGCGGCTGTACAACGAGTAATGAAATATAGAAGAGGTCAGGTGTGGCGATGAAGAGCAAAGTCGTGATTGGCAGCCGTGAAAGCAAGCTGGCTGTGATACAGTCAGAGATGGTGAGGGATTATATTGTGAAGCAGAATCCCCGGATGGAAGCAGAGATACTTACCATGAAGACCACCGGAGATAAAATACTGAATCAGGCGCTGGAAAAAATCGGAGGCAAGGGGCTGTTTGTCAAAGAACTGGATATTGCCCTGATGGAAAAACGCTCCGATCTGTCTGTCCACAGCCTGAAGGATGTGCCGATGGAGCTTCCCGAGGAGCTGCCATTGGTGGGATTTTCGAAAAGAGAAGACCCAAGGGATGTGCTGGTGCTGCCGGAAGGAGCGACGGAGATCGATTTTTCAAAGCCTGTGGGATGCTCCAGCAGGCGGCGGATGATCCAGTTTCAGAAAATGTATCCCCAGGCGACTTTTCAGACGATTCGCGGCAATGTACAGACGCGGCTTCGTAAGCTGGATGAAGGCCAGTACAGTGCGACGATCCTGGCTGCGGCGGGATTGAAACGTCTGGGGCTGGAACACCGCATTAGCCGGTATTTTACGACAGAGGAGATGATTCCGGCGGCCGGGCAGGCGATTCTGGCCGTGCAGGGCCGTGCGGGTGATGATTTCGGATTCCTGCAGGGGTATACGGACCGGGAGGCGGAGCTTTGTGCGCTTTGTGAGAGGGCCTTTGTACGTGCGCTTGGCGGAAGCTGCAGTACGCCGGTGGCTGCCTTTGGTGAGGTGACAGGGGAAATGATAACACTGAATGCGCTGTATTTCGATGATGCGAGCGGGAAGCTACATACGGGGCGCCGAAGCGGAAGTGTTCTGGAGCCGGAGAAGGTGGGAATGAAGCTGGCAGAGGAATTCCTGCGGGAGTGAAATTTTTTGTGCGGCTCAGACAGGAAGAACGTATGGGAAGAATAAAGAAATCAGATAATATTGAGCCATAAAATAACAGATGGAAAATCAGAGTTCGGAGATAAGAAAATGGTTGATAAGAATACAGGAAAGGTCTGGCTCGTAGGCGCAGGCCCCTCCGACCCGGGGCTGTTTACCTTAAAGGGAAAACAGGTGCTCGAGGAAGCAGAGGTGGTGGTGTACGATGCGCTGGCCGGCCAGGCAATTTTGAATATGATACCGGATACGGCGGAGGCGATCAATGTCGGAAAGCGTTCCAGCAATCATACAATGGCACAGGAAAAAATCAATGAGCTGCTTGTGGCAAAAGCGAAGGAAGGAAAGCGCGTGGTGCGCCTTAAGGGCGGCGATCCTTTCCTTTTTGGCCGTGGCGGAGAGGAGATTGAGCTGCTTGCAAAGGAGCATGTGCCGTATGAGGTGGTGCCGGGCATTACCTCGGCCATTTCTGTTCCCGCGTATCAGGGAATTCCGGTGACGCATCGGGATTTCTGTTCCTCAGTGCATATCATTACAGGACATAAAAGAGCGGGAAAATCGTATGACATTGACTTTGAGGCTCTGGTGCGCACGAAGGGAACACTCGTATTTCTGATGGGCGTAGCCTCTCTTGGAGATATCTGCTGCGGACTTTTGGAGGCGGGAATATCGCCGGATAAGCCAGCCGCACTTTTGATCCGCGGTACGACAGCGTCTCAGGAGCGTATTGTGGCGACTGTGGGAACGCTGGAGGAGGAAGTAATGCGGCGCGGGGCCAGGACTCCTGCAATTATCGTGGTAGGCGATGTGTGCGCGCTGGCGGAGGAGTTTTTCTGGTATGAGAAGCTGCCGCTTGGCGGCGTGAAGGTGCTTCTGACCCGCCCGAAGGAGCTGATCAGCGAGACTGCAAGAAAAATGCGGGCTTTGGGGGCGGAGGTGCTGGAAATGCCTTCCATCCGCACGGTAAAACTGCAGAATAATGAGAGGCTGTACAAAGCGCTGGATCATCTGGAGCAGTATGACTGGCTCGTATTTACGAGTCCCACGGGAGTGCGCATTTTCTTTGAGGAATTGAGCAGCAGGCAGATGGATGTCCGCAGGCTGGGGACGGTGAAGATCGCGACCATCGGCGGCGGAACGAAAAAGGAGCTGGCAAAGCACGGCCTGTATGCGGATCTGATACCGGAGGTATTTGACGGTGAGCATCTCGGAAAAGCGCTGGCATTATGCTGCAGCGGGACGGAGCGCATCCTGATACCGAGAGCAGCCATCGGCAGCCAGGAGCTGACTGCCGCGCTGCCAGAGACGTGTATTGTGGAGGATATTCCGACGTACGATACCGTTTATGAGGCAGGACGGCTGATCGACGAACGCGCGGAACTGGAGAGTGGACAGATCGATTATGCATTGTTCACCAGTGCTTCCACGGTACGGGGCTTTGCTGCGGCGGTTGGAGCGATAGATTATACAAAGGTAAAAGCGATCTGCATCGGCAGACAGACGAAGGAAGCGGCGGACAAAATGGGCATGCAGACCTGGATGGCCGAAAAGGCATCCATTGACAGTCTGATCGACCGGCTGGTGGAGGTACATGGGGAGGAGAAGAAATGGAACCGACAAGACTGAAACCGGAATGCATCAAATGTCTGATAAAAGGACAGATAGATAAGCATCCGAAAGATATTACGGAGCAGGAAAAGGTGGATTACATGCAGGGAATCTTAAAGCTGATCGGTGATGCCAGGAAATCCATGAGCTCTCCTGCCATTGTGCGCTCCATCTATGCGCTGCAGAAAAAGATGTTCGGATACGAGAGAGATTTCTCTGATATCAAAAGACATTTTAATGAAGTAATGATGGCCTGGGAGGACAGGATCAACCGGGAACTGGAGGCTTCCGAGGATGATCTGAAGCTGGGATTACAGTACGCCATGACGGGAAATTACATTGATTTTGGCGCGATGGAGCATGTAGATGAGGAAAAGCTGCAAAAGCTTCTGGAGGCGGCGAAGGATAATCCAATCGATGAGGCGGAATATCAGGCGTTCAGGTCAGATATTCTGCGGGCGAAGAAAATCGCATATATAACGGATAACTGCGGAGAGATCGTTCTGGACAAGCTGCTGATCCAGGTGATGAAACGACTAAATCCGGAGGCAACGGTCACAGTGATCGTCCGGGGAGAGGACGTGATCAATGACGCGACCATGGAGGACGCATTGCAGGTGGGACTCACGCAGGTTGCAGCGGTGATCGGAAACGGCAGTAATGTGGGAGGCACGTGTCTGGACGAGATATCGCAGCAGTCAAGGGACGTGATCGATGCGGCAGACGTGATCGTTGCGAAAGGCCAGGGGAATTTTGAGACGATGTCAGAGTGCGGCAGGAACGTATATTACGTTTTTATGTGCAAGTGCGAAATGTTTGCCAGACGTTTTCGTGTACCGCTGTATACGGGGCTGCTGGTGAATGACAGGAATCTGTGACTGGTGGTTATTCTCGTGAGCACCGACCAAAACGAAGTGCAGACACCGCGGGAGCTTTACTTTGTGAAACGCAGTCGGAGTGTATGAAGGGATCATGAATCGTATGTAAAAGCTGGATTTTTTTGACAGCTCCATAATATAAGAAATAAGCCGGGAGGAAAGAAAAATGGATATGAGAGTCAGGCCGAGAAGGCTTCGTTACGGTGAAATGCTGCGGAAAATGGTACGGGAGACAAGGGTGGATCCATCGTCTTTGATCTATCCGATTTTTGTAAAGGAAGGAACAGGAATTGTGGAGGAGATCCCGACGATGCCGGGGCAGTACCGCTACAGTGTCGATACGATGGAGAAAAAGCTGGAGGAGCTTCTGGATGCGGGAGTTTCCAGCGTGATGTTTTTTGGAATTCCGGATTACAAGGATGAAGTCGGAAGCGGTGCGTATGCGCAGGACGGAATCGTGCAGAAGGCGGTTGCCAGAGCCCGGAGGGAATTCCCGGAAATGTATCTGATCACGGATGTATGTATGTGTGAGTATACTTCTCACGGTCACTGCGGTGTGCTCTGCGGCCACGATGTCAACAATGATGAGACGCTGAAATTGCTGGCGAAAACGGCGCTTTCCCATGTACAGGCAGGGGCAGATATGGTGGCTCCCTCTGATATGATGGACGGAAGAGTGGCGGCTATCCGGGATCTGCTGGATGCGAACGGCTATATGAATAAGCCGATCATGTCTTATGCAGTGAAATATGCGTCGGCATTTTACGGCCCGTTCCGGGATGCGGCTGGTTCTGCGCCGTCCTTCGGAGACCGCAAGAGCTACCAGATGGATTATCACAACAGCAGGGAAGGCATCAAAGAAGCGCTTCTGGATGTGCAGGAGGGCGCAGACATCATCATGGTGAAGCCGGCGATGTCTTATCTGGATATGGTGACGAAGATCAAGGAGACGGTACACGTTCCGGTGGCATCTTACAGCGTCAGCGGCGAGTACGCGATGATAAAAGCGGGAGCAAAGCTCGGATATATCGACGAGGAAAAGATCATCTGCGAGACAGCGGCGTCGGCGTTCCGGGCGGGATGTGATATTTACCTGACGTATTATGCGCAGGAGATTGCGCAGTATATGCGGGAAGGGAAGATCGGGTAGGAGGAGAAGTTATGACGAAATCGGAAGCATTATTTGAACGTGCATGTAAAGTGATACCGGGTGGGGTGAACAGCCCTGTGCGGGCATTTGGGTCCATCGGTGGAAAGCCCAGGATGATTCGTTCGGCGGATGGGACGCATATGACGGATGAGGATGGTAATACGTACCTGGACTTTGTCGGTTCCTGGGGGCCGATGATTCTTGGACATAATCATCCGGCGGTTCGGGAAGCAGTGATAAAGGCGTGTGAGGACGGACTGAGTTTCGGTGCGGCTACGGGCCGGGAAGTGGAGATGGCAGAGCTTATTTGCAGCTCGATCCCGAATATCGATATGGTGCGTATGGTCAATTCCGGTACGGAGGCAGTGATGAGCGCGATCCGTGCGGCAAGGGGCTTTACGGGAAGAGATAAGATCGTCAAATTTATGGGATGTTACCACGGCCACTCGGATGCGCTGCTGGTGCAGGCGGGCTCCGGTGTCATGACGGCGGGGATTCCGGACAGCGCCGGGGTTCCAAAGGGATGCACACAGGACACGCTTTCGGCCGTATACAATGACGCTTCCTCCGTGGAAAAGCTGTTCGAGACTTTTCCGAAAGAGATCGCCGCTGTAATCGTTGAGCCGGTGGGAGCAAACATGGGCGTTGTACCGCCGCAGCCGGGCTTTCTGGAAGCGCTTCGCAATCTCTGTACGAAATACGGCGCGGTGCTGATTTTTGATGAGGTGATTACCGGCTTCCGGCTTGGATTTACCGGAGCACAGGGATATTTCGGCGTGGACGCGGATCTCGTGACCTATGGAAAGATCATCGGCGCAGGTATGCCGGTGGGAGCGTACGGCGGCAGAAGGGAGATCATGGAGCGGGTGGCGCCCGTAGGGCCGGTGTATCAGGCAGGAACATTGAGCGGCAATCCGGTGGCCATGGCAGCCGGCCTGGCGCAGCTTACAATTTTGAAGGAGCATCCGGAGATCTATACGGAATTAAATAAAATGGGAGACTGGTTCTACGGTGAGGTGAAACGGATCGCAGAGCAGTCAGAGATTAAGGCACAGGCTTTGTCCTGCGGATCACTGGGATGCATTTTCTTTACGGATGTTCCGGTGCGCAATTATGAGACGGCGAAGACTTCTGATACCTCCATGTATGCGAAGTATTTCAATCACATGCTTTCACATGGCGTTTACCTTGCCCCGGCACAGTTCGAAGCGATGTTCCTCTCGGCGCAGCATACGAGGGAAGAACTGGTGGGCGTGCTGGAGACAATGAAGGAATTTTTTGGTGTGTGTTAATAGCTTTGGAGGGAAAATGCCATGATGCATCTGATCACCGGCGGCAGCGGCAGCGGCAAATCCGAGTATGCGGAGAGCCGCGTGCTTGCGGCGGGGCCGGGCAGGCGAATCTACATTGCAACAATGATTCCCTACGGGGAAGAGGGACAGCAGAGAGTGGAGCGTCACCGTGCTCTGCGAAGAGAAAAACAATTCGAGACGGTGGAATGCTATACGGGGCTTGCGGATCTTTCTCTGGCGGAAAAGACGGACACATCCGGGGTCGCCAGAAATGCATCGGCCCCGGGAAGCATAGTGGGTTCTGATGTGGGGCCCTTAGAGCGGATCGTCCTTCTGGAATGTATGTCGAACCTTGTGGCGAATGAGGTATTCGAGCAGGACGGGGCGCATGAACGGACGGTGGAAGCGGTCTGTGAGGGCGTGAAACGGTTGCAGGAGCAGGCAAAGGAGCTTTTCATCGTGACGAATGAGGTGTTTTCTGACGGCATTGCGTATGACGCGGAGACGATGCGGTATCTGTCGTATCTCGGAGCTGTAAACCAGAAGCTGGCGGAGCTGGCAGATGAGGTGACAGAGGTTGTATACGGGATTCCGGTGCAGATAAAGTAAAAGCTCTGTGGAGATCGTAATTGTCAGGGATATGAGCACAAAGGAGTAAAAAATGAAACGGTGTTGGAACAGTCTTAATATTGCATTTTCTATGTATTCCAGGCTGCCGGCCATCGGATGCGAATGGACGGAAGAAAATATGAAGTATGTGATGTGTTTTTTTCCGTGGATTGGCATCGTGATCGGGGCGCTGTGCTTTGGATGGGATTTTCTGGCGGGGTATCTTGGGATAAATGCACCGCTTCGAAATGTGATTTTGATGTTGATACCGGTGGCGGTCAGCGGAGGCATACATCTGGACGGGCTGCTGGATACGGCGGATGCCATGAGTTCATGGAGGCCCAGAGAGAAGCGGATGGAGATTTTGAAGGATTCCCATGCCGGGGCGTTTGCAATCATTACTTGCACGGTGTACTTTTTTATGATGTACGGTGTGCTGGACATGGTTCGGGGAGAACTGATAAAGATATACGTATTTACCTTTCTGCTTTCCCGTTCCTTCAGCGGCTTTTCCGTTGTGACGTTTCCGAAGGCATCTGCGAAGGGGACGGTGGCCGGATTTGCAAAAAATGCGCAGACGAGAATTATTCAGATCACATGCGTGATCTATGTTCTGCTCTGCGGCGTGGGAATGTTTCTGCTGCATCCTGTGTACGGCACGGCGATGCTTGTCGGAGCAGCGCTTGCCTTTGTCTGGTATTACCGGATGGCAATGAAGAATTTTGGCGGCATTAACGGAGATCTGGCAGGATGTTATCTGTCGGTAAGCGAGCTGGTAATGCCGCTTGCGCTGGTAATTGCGGATGCGGTGATGCGGTTGTGGTAGGAGAGATATCAGGGGCGAAAGTATAAAGTGCGGATCGATCCGTTTTGTATCTTTTGGCTTTTATATCATGATATGGGAGAAAAAATATGGATGAAAAAAATACTCCGGCAGTTCTGGTCAGCGCCTGCCTTCTGGGAACATCCTGCCGGTATGATGGAAGAGACAATAAGGTGGTATCTGTCGTGGAGCAGGGGAAGAAGGTTCATTTGATTCCCATCTGCCCGGAACAGATGGGCGGGCTTATGACGCCGCGGCTTCCGGCAGAAATAAGGGAGGGCCGGGTGTATGCGAAGGACGGCCGTGATGTGACGGAATCCTTTCAGAAAGGAGCGGAGGAAGCGCTTAAGCTGGCGCAGCTCTTCGGATGCCGGTGTGCGATCCTGAAGGCAAGAAGCCCCTCCTGTGGAAACGGCCTGATTTATGACGGCACTTTTTCCGGCAGGAAAACGGAGGGGGACGGCATAACTGCGGCGCTCCTGAAGAAAAATGGCATCCGGGTATACACAGAAGAAGAGATAGAAAAGAATCAGAGAGTTTCAGAACAGGAAACAGAGGATCACAGGGCATGAAATTGATTATCGGAGGGGCGTACCAGGGGAAGCTTGCGTATGCGAAGAAGCAGTATCACGTGACAGAGGGCTGGCTGGACGGACAGACGTGTAGGATGAGTGAGATACTTTCCTGCTGCGGCATATATCATTTCCATGAATACGTAAGGCGGATGATGCAGGAAGACCTGAATGGTCAGGATATGAAAGAGAACATTTTCGGAATGCATATCCAGACAGGCAGTCTGAGCAGCCTTGAGCAGCAGGCGGAAAATTTTGCCGGATTGCTTGAACGGGAAAATCCGAACATTCTGATCGTATCGAATGAGCTGGGGTACGGTGTCGTGCCGATGGAAAAGTCTGACAGGCTCTGGCGGGAAGTCACAGGACGTATCTGCACATCGCTTGCAAAGCGGGCTGATGAGGTCGTGCGTGTGGTCTGCGGAGTGGGCCAGCATCTGAAATAAGAGAGGGGCAGAAAATGCATTTTCCAGTTTTTGTAGATTTATCCGGCAAAGAGATACTGGTGGTGGGGGCCGGGAAGATCGCTTCCAGGCGTATCCGGACGCTGTGTGATTTCTCAGAGAGAATTACAGTGATCGCTCCGGAGATTTCACCGGAGGTATTGTCGCTTGCAGAGAAAAATTCCATGAAAACATTACAGCGAAGGTTCGTGATGGAGGATCTGGAAGGAAAAGACATGGTGCTGGCAGCGACGGACGATGCGTCACTGAACCGGGAGATCGGGGTGCGCTGCAGGGCGCTTGGTATTTTGGTGAACGTCAGCAGTGAACAGTCGATGTGTGATTTTCAGTTCCCGTCCATTGTGCAGGACGGCGAAGTGGTGATAGGGTTGAACGCTTCCGGAAAGGCGCATCATCTCGTAAAGGAGACGAGACAGAAGGTGGAGCGCTGCCTGAATATACCGGACGGAGTGGGTAAATACGATGACTGAAATATATAGATAACGAGGAAAAAACATGTGGAATTATATGACAGGCTCATTGGTTGCCGTGGTACTCGGATTCCTGGCGGACGCTGCCTTCGGAGATCCGGCGGTATCCTGGCATCCGATCTGCCTGATTGGAAATCTGATTGCAAAACTGGAAAAAGGGATACGGAAACTTCTTCCGAAAACACAGCGCGGGGAGCTGGCCGGCGGATGCATGATGGCGGTTCTCGTCATACTGTTGTCTTCCGGGATTCCGGCGGTGATACTGATTTTCGCGTACAGGGCCTGTTTCTGGCTCGGTGTTGCGGCGGAAGCAGTGATGTGCTTTTTCATATTTGCGGTAAAATCCCTGAAGGGTGAGAGCATGAATGTGGGCAGAGCGCTCCGGGAAGAGGGGCTTGAGGCCGGGCGGAAGGCTGTGTCACGCATTGTCGGAAGGGACACCCAGGCGTTAACAGAGACAGGAGTGGTGAAGGCGGCTGTTGAGACGGTGGCGGAGAATTTTTCGGACGGCGTGTTTGCACCGATGATGTATCTGCTGCTGGGAGGCGGCGTACTGGGATTTGCGTATAAAAGCATCAACACAATGGATTCCATGGTGGGCTACAAAAACGATAAATACCTTTATTTCGGAAAGATTGCGGCAAAGCTGGACGATGTGGTGAACTATATTCCATCAAGGCTGGCGGCGCTGTTCCTGATCGTGTCCGCGGCGATTTGCGGCCAGGACGCAAAAGGAGCGTTTCGTATCTGGCGGCGCGACCGGAGAAACCATGCCAGCCCCAATTCAGCGCAGACGGAAGCTGCGGCGGCTGGGGCGCTTCATATCAGGCTGGCGGGGGATGCGTATTATTTCGGAAAGCTTTACAAAAAGCCATTCATCGGAGACGACCTGCGGCCTGTGGAGACAGCTGTCTCTTATACACATCTCCGAGCCCACGAGACGGAGCTACATCT
>CAMTFT010000011.1 GCA_947071365.1 uncultured bacterium
GATGTAGCTCCGTCTCGTGGGCTCGGAGATGTGTATAAGAGACAGCAATTGATACTCCCGGTAAAGCTTATCACGGCATGCTTTATCATCCGTCGCCTGAAGAAGCTCCTGGGTACGTCCATCATTGAGCAGCTTCTGTGTAAGCTCTGCGAAACGCCTTTCGCCCTCCGCTAAAGCCATTGAAACCTCTCTGCCAGTTATGGATTTTTAAGCATTGAGATTTCCGGATAAAACTGATGTTTGAAATGATATCAGATGCGGTTGCCGCAAAGATTTTCAGAAACTGAATGCTGTATCTGTATCGTACCACAAAGCCCCGGATTTTACCAGAGCTATTTCAAAATCGAAGCACTCTCCGAATGAACCGATGACAATTTTCCTCTTTAATGATATGATAAGAACAATATTACGCATCCAAAAGGAGGGATTTCGTGAATCTGATTTTTCATATTGATGTGAATTCAGCCTATTTAAGCTGGAGCGCCATGGAACGCCTGAAAAGGGACCCTTCCATCGATCTGCGGACGATTCCCTCTATCATTGGAGGCGACGAGAAAAGCCGGCACGGTGTCGTTCTGGCCAAGTCGATTCCCGCAAAGAAATACGGTGTGCGCACCGGAGAACCGGTAGCTGCCGCACTGCGCAAATGCCCGACGCTTCTGATGGAGCCGCCTGACCATAAATTGTACAGCAGGCGCAGCCATGAGCTGATGGATCTGCTGCACTCCTACACATCGGACATTGAACAGGTATCAATTGATGAGTGCTATATGGCATATACTCCTATCAGCCACCGTTTCCCATCTCCGCAGTATGCCGCCCGCCTGATCGCAGACCGCATAAAGAATGAACTGGGATTTACGGTGAACATCGGGATCGCCCCAAATAAGCTTCTCGCAAAAATGGCCAGCGATTTTGAAAAGCCGGATAAAGTACATACTCTTTTTCCTGAGGAAATTCCGCAGAAAATGTGGCCGCTTCCTGTGGGCGAGCTGTTCATGGTGGGACACAGCAGCGTGCAGCGGTTGACACAGCTTGGCATCCGCACCATAGGAGAGCTGGCGCATACGGATGTCGTTTTCCTGCAGACCCATTTCAAGAGCCACGGCCAAATGATGTGGGAATACGCAAACGGCATCGATTCCTCTCCCCTGAACGCAGATTCACGCGAGATAAAGGGAATCGGCAATTCCACCACATTGTCCTCCGATGTCCAGACAGCCCCCGAGGCAAAGAAGGTGCTGCTGGCCCTGTCCGAGCAGGTGGCCTCCCGTCTGCGCAAATCGCGTCAGATCGCCCAGACAGTAACAGTCGAGATCAAATACAATACGTTTCAGTCCTGCTCCCGGCAAACGCAGCTTTCCTCACCGAATGCCACCTCCGGCATCCTGTATGATTATGCCTGCCGACTGTTCGACGAGCTGTGGAACGGGACACCGATACGGCTTCTCGGGCTGCGCACCACAAAGCTCCTGCCGGAGGATGCCCCAATCCAGCTTTCCCTTTTTGATATTGGTCTCGTATCAGAACCTGAGCCATCCCCAAACCGGGACGCTCCCACAATAAGCAGCCCGGACATCAGGCGGACTGATCCTGAAAAGCAGAAGCGTCTGGAACAGGCCATGGACAAGATCCGTCGGAAGTTCGGCCAGGATGCTGTCACGCGCGGCTCACTGCTGAAAAATTATTCCGGGCATACCACGCCCAAAAAACCTTCCGATCTAACTGACAAAAACTCTTCTGATTTAACTTGACACAGCAAAAAAGCAGGCGTAAACTACAAATAATCAAGTTTTAGCTATTTTACTAAAGGAAGGACTGTTGATTATGGAAAAGAAAAACATTGACTGGGCTAATCTTGGATTCGGTTATATGCCGACAGACAAAAGATTCGTTTCAAACTATAAAGATGGAGCATGGGATGATGGTGTCCTTACTTCTGACGCTACAGTGACCATTACGGAATGTGCAGGCGTACTTCAGTATGCACAGACCTGCTTCGAGGGAATGAAGGCTTACACAACAGAGGACGGACACATCGTTACCTTCCGCCCTGATCTGAACGCAGAGCGTATGGAAGCCTCCTGTAAGAGACTGGAAATGCCGGTTTTCCCGCAGGATCGTTTTGTGGATGCGGTTGTGCAGACTGTTGCTGCCAATGAAGCATACGTTCCGCCTTACGGTTCAGGAGCTACTCTCTATATCCGTCCGTACATGTTCGGAAGCGATGCTGTCATCGGTGTAAAGCCGGCCAGTGAATACCAGTTCCGTGTGTTCACGACACCGGTAGGCCCATACTTCAAGGGCGGCGTTAAGCCTCTGACGATCCGCGTCAGTGACTTTGACCGTGCAGCGCCTCACGGAACAGGCCACATCAAGGCAGGTCTGAACTATGCCATGAGCCTTTACGCTATCATGGATGCACACCGCCAGGGCTACGATGAGAACATGTACCTTGACGCAGCCACCAGAACAAAGGTGGAGGAGACAGGCGGAGCCAACTTCCTGTTCGTAACAAAGGATGGCAAGGTCGTTACTCCGAAGTCTGACAGTATTCTTCCGTCCATCACCCGCCGCTCCCTTCTCGTTGTAGCAAAGGACTACCTTGGACTGGACGTTGAAGAGCGTGAGGTATACTTCGATGAGGTAAAGGATTTCGCAGAATGCGGACTTTGCGGTACTGCTGCCGTTATCTCTCCGGTCGGCAAGATCGTTGACCACGGCAATGAGATCTGCATGCCGAGCGGCATGAGCGAAATGGGGCCTGTCACAAAGAAGCTGTACGAAACTCTGACCGGTATCCAGATGGGACGCATCGAAGCGCCAAAGGGCTGGATCAAAGTTATCAAATAAAGGCATTGACTAAGGGCTGGAATCAAACATTCCAGCCCCTTTTGCATCTTCCCTACCCGATTATCTCCACCGTTTTCCCCGACGGAACTACCACCGTCCGCCCATCCAGCAGCATCCAGATATCCTGCACTCCGGGATTATACACATACTGCCCGGATGCGGAATATTTCAACTGCTTTGCAGCATTCACATAATCACATATCTCAATATTCGTTGCATACCAGACCTCATCCTTCCCGGACATCCGTTCCAGAAACTGCTCCATCCGCGCCCAGTCATCCCGCACATCGAATTCATAAGAATGCCCCCAGACGTAAAAAAGTCTCGGTCCGTAATACTTCGGCTTTTCCTCAAAAAACTTATCTGCCAGCTCAAAAAGCTGCTCATCTGCGTGATGGCAGGTGGGATGCCACATCAGAAAATCCTCCGGCAGATTGAAATCGTGGGTACTGCGGATCGTCCTGGCATATTCCATTCCGCAACAATGCAGCATTTCCACCAGCTCCTTCGTATACGTACCGAAGGGATATGCCATGCCCCGCACCGGCGCTTTTACCATATCCTCAATATTTTTCCGGTCTGCCATGACCTCATACGCCGCCGTTGATGCTCCCGCCAGCGCCATATCAAGATGCGTCAGCCCGTGTACGGCCAGCTCATGTCCCTCATAAACGCTCAAAATCTCCTCCGGCCGCAGCTTATTGTGCGTCACGCTCCTGCCGTTTTGAACATGAAGGCTTTCTTTTCCCAGCAGCCCCGTATTAATATTGAAGGTGCCCTTCATCCCATACCGGTTCATCATTTTGATCAGGCGGATATCCTGCGTCACCGCATCGTCATAGCTGAAGGTGAGGGCATATTTTTTCCCTCCCGGAAACAAAAGTAAATCACGTCTAAGTCCCATATCTGCTCCTTTCTACCGCAGCTTTACCATCCCGGCGCATGCCATCCCCATGCAATACATGCAGCAATACCTGCATCTATCGCCCTGATACGCGCAGCCGCACGCCATCTCCATGCAACACATGCGCAGTAACACCTATATTACCGCCCCAGTGCGCGCAGCCGAGCTTCGATCGCCCTGCCGCTCTCGTCGAACAGTAGCTCCTTATTGTAGCGGTAATATCTCTCACAGTCGTATTCCTGCAAAAACTTCACACTGTAATAGTCGTTATTCAGCTCAGTGATAAAGATGACCAGCTCCTGCCCTGCGCCGAACGCTTCCTCCAGAAAGTCAAAGGCATGCTCCAGCATGGCCCCGGCGCAGTCCACAGCGTCCTCTAGCGCGTCCTGCTTTTCCTCAAACCATCCCTTTACCAGTTCAAAAGCGGCATTTCCTTCCGACGCGCCCGCCTTTTGCAGCTTCATCAGATACTCTTCCAGAATCTCCGTCACCTTACGTCGGCAGCGCTCCTCCTTTCTCGTCAGAAGCTCCGCTTCCTTCCTCTGCTGCGTTTCCTTCTGAAATCCGTCAGCAATCTCCTGTAAAAACTGCAGCGGCTGGCCGATATGCACACCCAGCAGGCCTTCTTTTGCAAGCTTTAACTGCTCAAACAAAAGCTCTACCACCTGTTCCTCATGCATCAGATCCGCAAAGCTGTTCCTGCATCTGCCCAGAAGAAGGCCGACCACGCTGAGCCGCTCGTCAAAGGAGGCATGCGATGCTTTTTTCAGAAGCAGCGGATCGATCTCACCGGAAAGCACCGCGTCAAGCTGATAATCCATCTGATACTTCCGGTACAGCTCCAGATAATTCGCAAAGTCCTTCGCAATCATTTCATGCTGCAGGTACTGTACCACTACCTCCCGGTCCATCTCCTTGCCCAGTTTTTCATAGACCATCAGCATCTGCGACAGATCCTCCCAGCCTCTGGGGGTCGCAAATTTTCTGCCGTCCACCGTTGTTTCCATCTTATAAAAATTTCCGGTTCTCGTATTCAGATAAGAGATCACGGCCGGATGAAGCTGCTGCATGAGCGCGTATTCCTTCCACACCGCAAAATCCGGCTCAACCTCGATCTTCTTGACACGGTCCATAGTCACTACATCAAATTCCCGGACAGATTTGTTGTATTCCGGCGGATTCCCCGCCGCCACAATGATCCAACCCTGGGGAATCTCATGGCTTCCAAAAGTCTTACACTGCAAAAACTGCAGCATGGCCGGGGCCAGCGTCTCCGAAACGCAGTTGATCTCATCGATAAATAAAATGCCCTCGCGAAGTCCCGTCTTTTCCATTTTTTCATAAACCGATGCCACGATCTCGCTCATCGTGTACTCCGTCACGGTGTACTCCCGGCCTCCAAACGTCTGCTTCGATACAAAAGGCAGGCCGATGGCGCTCTGCCGTGTATGGTGCGTGATCGTATAGGATACCAGAGCGATACCGCACTCCTTTGCAATCTGTTCCATGATCTGGGTCTTACCGATACCCGGCGCTCCCAGAAGCAGCACCGGCCTCTGCCTGATCTGCGGAATCACGTATTCGCCGTATTCATCCTTCAGAAGATACGCTTCTATCGTATCCTTCACTTCCTGCTTTGCCCGTTTAATATTCATGTATCTGTCCCTCACTTCTATTACTTCCACAGCTCTATTAATCTCCGGAAGTCCTGTTCTTTCTTTCCGCGGCTGTGTCAGTCTCCGGAAATCCCTCTCTTCATTTCCTCTTCCATCTCCTGTACATCAAGGATCAGCTTGATCGCCCAGGGCGGCACATCCACATCCCTGTAATCATTTTTCATGAACACGAATGCCGTCTCATACGGCGGCTTTTTCACCGGAAATGTACCGTAACCATCCGTAAAATAAATCATTCCCCTCAGCTTTGTAAAGCAGCGGCGCTGCAAAAGCTCCTGCACCCGTACGAAAGCCGGACGAAAATCTGTGCCGCCGAAGCCGCGCACCGTAAAATGCTCCAGATAATCCTGCATTTCCTGCCGGTTCGTGATCAGTACATCCTCCTGCACCTTATCGTCACATTGAAGGATATGCACGTGGATCTTCCGGAAAAAGCCCTCCGATTCACTGAGCACACTGTACGTTTCCTCCAGAAAATACCGTATCAGCTCCCCGCTGCAAGACATTGATGTGTCCAGCGCAATGACAAAATCCTCCACCTTCTGTACTTCCTTCGTCTCCAGCGGCTCGATCAGCGGCATATTGCCGTACAAACTCATACCGTAATTATAGAAGATATAGTCGAAGGAGTCCATATCTACCTGCATTTCCTCCTTCAGCACAGAAAATTTCCGCAAAAATTCCTTATAATCATACCGTTTGCGGTTCGCCGCACAGACCTGCTCTTCCAGACTCCTCGTATCATCCGACGCTTCCTTCGAGAAAGTCTCCATTTCCGTCTGCATTTTATCCCGGATATCATCCCATTTCTGTCTCTGCGGATTGGGACTTTTCCTGGAATCCCCCTGCTGCTCCCATTTGCAGTGGTCATCCACGAGAAACTCCCGCTTCCAGATGTCGAGCTGCGCCTGTATCGGATGTAGCCTGCAAAGAAAACGATAGACGCGCTCCGCAGTCACCACCGTATGCCCAGTGTCCTGGCTGCCTGCCTTCACCTGTCCCGAAGATCCGCCGGTCACTTCCACCGTCTGGGCTCCCGCTTTCACCCGTCCCGAATGTACGCCGGTCACTTCCGCTGCCTGGCCGCCCACCTTCACCTGTCCCGAAAGTACGCTGGTCGCTTCCTCCTGTCCTCCCGCCTTCACCCGTCCCGAAAGCCCACCGCTCGCTTCCTCTTCCAGCATATGGTACAGCTCCCGGCGAACCGATGATTTCGGCAGATGTACAGCCTTCAGATACAATCCGTCTATCACATACTCCGCGGCAATATCGCAGGCAAGGTTCCAGTATTCCTCATCCCGATCCTTTCTCGTCCAGAGATGGGAAAAGAGGCAGTGTATGATGCTGTGCAGGTACTGTCGGTTGACAGCAGCCTTTCCCTTTCGAAATACAGACACAAGCGCGTCCGGCTGAAAATAGAGGATGCTGCCGTCTGTTCCCGTCACATGGATCTGCTGCTCCGGCAAAAAAGCAAGAGACGACAGCGCAATATCCAGAAACCGCATATTCAGGTACAGCTCATTGCGCGCATTGCGCAGAATGTCCGTAGCGACCTCAATAAAATCCAGCGTCTGTTTTCGTTCCTCGTATACCGGGTTCATGTTTTCTCCTTCCTCATCATCTAGATCGTAACCTGCCCTGGCCCGGAATATCTCAGAGAAGGGCCTGTAGGGGTGTCCACTCTGAGATATTCCGAGCCAGGGCAGGCTTTTCACACAGGCTATAGCTCCAGCCGTTTTCTTGTGGCCCGCCTGCTGCCGCGCCGGCAATCCATCAGGTAGCTGACAGCCTCCGCATAATGAAGCCGCGTAGCCTGCTCCAGAAGCTGCTCCAAAAGCTGTTCTCGGCCCGCGATGTCTGCTATCAGGCCCATAAGCCATCTGACACCCTCCAAATCACGGCCGTCAATCATCCACGTTCCAAGTTCCAAAGCGTGCTCCTTCACATACGATTCATACTGCTGTCTGGCTCTCTGTCCAAGGCCCAGTGGATGCTGCAGCCGCCCTGTCACCAGCCTTGCAAGTACCTCGCTGCTCTCCCACGCCATCGCCTGGGGAAACAGCGTATCATACTGCGCAAAATCAAACCTTCTCCCCTGAAAACAATTCCGGTAGAAGATACCGCTGCCGTGTACGTGGGTCTCCAGAATCCGGGCAGGCGTGTTTTCAACGCCCTCCTCATAAAATTCCGGGAATACCAGCATCGCCTTATTATATGACTGCCCTGCCTCATTTGTATTTCCAGAAACGTGATGCCCCAACTTAGCGGACTGGAGCGCTGTCGGACCGGCAACCGTCTCTTTTGTCTCTCCAGGGCAGTAATACTCCACCACGAGCGTCTCCGGAAGCTCGTCCAGCACATCTTTCAGATAAGATTTCCCGTTTTCATCCGTATATACCCGCAGCCTGCGGACGCGGTGGCAGCGCGTAAAAACGCCGCTTCCCCAGTCCGTCAGACTGCCGCAAAATTCAATCCGCTGCAGGCTGCCGCAATCATAAAAGCAGTACCGTCCCACGCGGCACACCGTCTTTGGAAGCACGATCTCCTCCAATTGCTCCCCGCAAAGTACGGGGCCTTCCAAAGATGCCTCAGCGTCTGTCTCCCCTTGAAATGATTCCGGCACATAGATTTTGACCGTACCGTCTTTTACTCTCCTGACAAGCTCCCGCACCTCCATATGAGTCGAAAATGCGTAAGGCGCAAGCTCCGTCACCGGATATCCATCTATCTGCGCCGGAATCTCCGCCCTCGTATCACGAGAAAAACAGCGCCATATCACTGCGCTGTCTTTCCTGATCTCATATGCAAATGACTGCGCCGCTTTTGCGGCAGTCCCTTCTTCCTGCATTTGTATGTCCTTTCCTGAATCTACCCATTAAATTAATACAGCACAGGTTCAGAATATCTCAGAGAAGGACCTGTAGGAGTGTCCACTCTGAGATATTTCTGAACCCGGCTTATTTTATTTCAGATTTGTCAACACAAAAATATCATAGATTGCCTTTACCGCGCGCTCAAAATCTTCATTTTTTACGCCGATAATAATATTCAGCTCGCTGGAGCCCTGGTCGATCATCTTGACGTTGACGTTTGCATGGGAAAGCGCTGCAAAAATCCTGCCGGCAGTTCCGCGGTTTGCCCGCATACCGCGGCCCACCACGGCGATCAGCGCCAGATCGGATTCCAGATCAAGCATATCCGGGGCTACGGCACGGTGAAGGCCGGAAATTACCCTCTGCTCTTTCTCCATAAACTCGGACTGGTGCACGATGACCGTAAAAGTATCAATGCCGGAGGGTACGTGTTCAAAGGAGATTCCGTTTTCTTCAAATACCTGAAGAACCTTCCGTCCAAAACCTATCTCAGCGTTCATCATATCTTTTTCAATATTGATGGCACAAAAGCCCTTCTTGCCCGCAATACCGGTAATTGTGTATTTCGGCTGACGGCATGTGCTCTCCACAATCAGAGTGCCCGGATCCTGGGGACGGTTCGTATTTTTGATGTTGATCGGAATGCCTTCCCTGCGGAGCGGGAATATCGCGTCCGCATGAAGTACCGTTGCACCCATGTAGGACAGCTCCCGAAGCTCCCGGTACGTAATCGTCTCAATCGTTGCCGGGTCATCCACGATATGCGGATCTGTCACAAGGAAGCCGGAAACGTCCGTCCAGTTCTCATACAGATCTGCATGCACGGCACGGGCCACGATAGAACCTGTGATATCGGAACCGCCTCTGGAAAAGGTCTTGATGGTTCCGTCCTCCATTGCACCGTAAAAGCCCGGAATAACAGCGTTTGCAACGCCCTCCAGCCTCTTCTGCATGAGCCGGTTCGTCAGTTCCGAATCAAATACGCCGTCCTCATCAAAGCGGATCACCTCCGCAGCATCGATGAATTCATACTCCAGATAGGCTGCCATGATGATGCCGTTCAGGTATTCCCCGCGGGAAGCCGCATAATCACTTCCTGAATGAGCCGCAAAAGCTTCCTTTATCTTCTCAAACTCGCTCTCCAGGGACAATTCCAGTGACAGGCCGTCAATGATCTCCTGATATCTGGCAGCGATCGCCGCTATTTTTTCACCCAGAGCCCTCTCATCCCCGGATGACTGGTAACAGTCGTAAAGCATATCCGTTACCTTCGTATCCTCCGAATACCTTTTTCCCGGAGCCGACGGCACAACAAATCTTCTTCCGCTGTCATTATGGATGATCTCTCCAACCTTGCGAAACTGCTCCGCACTTGCGAGAGAGCTTCCTCCGAATTTGACTACTTTTTTCATAAGTTCCTCCAACTAATTAACTTTATCTGAACCTGCGCCTTTCCTGGCTAAACTAACACTGCCTTATTCATATATTGCGTTTCTCATCCGCAGACAACATCTCCCATATCGTAGAAGCCCGCCGGTTTTCCCGCCATATATTTTGCCGCCTGTACCGCGCCCTTGGCGAATACGCTCTTGGAATACGCCGTATGTTTGAACTCGATCACCTCATCCAGACCTGCGAAGATCACCTCATGCTCTCCGACGATGTTTCCGCCACGCACAGCGCTGATGCCGATTTCATACTTGTCTCTGCGTCTGCGCTCTTTTGTTCTGTCGTACGTATATTCGTACTGCTGATCCAGCGCCTCATTCAGGCTGTCCGCCAGCGCAAGCGCCGTGCCGCTGGGTGCGTCCACCTTCAGATTGTGGTGCTTCTCCACGATCTCCATATCAAAACCTGCCGGAGCCAGAAGCTTTGCCGCATCTTTGATAAGCTTCAGCAGCATGTTGATGCCGAGAGACATGTTGGCGGACTTCATCACCGCCGTCTCCCCCGCTGCAGCCCTGATCTGCGCAAGCTGCTCCTCGGAGTATCCCGTTGTACAGAAAATCGCAGCCACATGATTTTTCGTACAGTAGGCAAGCAGACCATCCAGCGCCTTCGGTGATGAAAAATCGATCACCACATCCGCCGCAATATCACAGTCTTCGATATTCGTAAATACCGGGTACTTTTTATCTCCATTATCTGCGAGATCGATTCCCGCCACGATCTCGGCATTCTCATCCGCCGCAACGATCTCCGTCACCGTACGTCCCATATATCCGTTGCAACCGCTCAAAATAATTCTGACCATTTTTTTATCCTCATTTCTGCCTCGTAAACGATACGAAAGCTTCTGTCATATTATCACTGCCGTTCCCTGTCACTATTGAGAATGAAACAACATTTGCCACTCTCTGTCACTATTAGGAATGAAACAACATTTGCCGTTCCCTTCCACTATAAAATCCCGTAATTCTTCATTGCCTTTTCAAGACGCTGTACGTTCGCGTCCTCCATCTCACAGAGCGGCCCCCGAAGTGGCCCTACCTCTTTGCCCATCAGGTTCAGCGCCGTCTTGACCGGAATCGGATTGACCTCACAGAACAGCGCATCCACCATCTCAATGGCCTGAAGCTGCAGCTCGCAGCTCTTCTTCACATCTCCTGCCAAATAAGATGATGCAATTTCATGTGCCTGTCTCGGAGCCACGTTGGACAAAACTGAGATGACACCCAATCCTCCCAGGGACATGATCGGCACGATCTGATCATCGTTGCCGGAGTACAGATCGATCTTGCCGTCTGTAAGGCTCATCAGCTTCGCCACCTGGGAAATATTTCCCGACGCTTCCTTCACACCGACAATATTCTCTACGTTCTTCACCAGATATGCCACTGTCTCTGGAAGAAGGTTGCAGCCTGTACGGCTCGGTACGTTATACAGGATGATCGGAAGGGAAACAGACTCGGCGATCTTCGTATAGTGAGCTTTCAGACCCTTCTGCGTCGCCTTATTGTAGTACGGCGTTACGAGAAGCAATCCGTCTGCCCCGGCCTTCTCCGCCTCCTGCGAAAGATAGATCGCCGTCTCTGTACAGTTTGAGCCTGTTCCTGCGATGACCGGAATCCGCTTCGCCACCTTATTTATCGCATACCGGATCACGTCCAGATGCTCCTCATGCGTCAAAGTAGAAGACTCTCCCGTCGTTCCGCAGATGATAATGGCATCCGTCCCGCCTGCGATCTGCTCTTCCAGAAGCTCTCCCAGCTTATCATAATTTACCTCTCCATTGTCATACATCGGCGTAACGATCGCAACGCCCGCTCCCTTAAAAATAGCCATAATTACCCTCCTTAAAAATAGAATCCCTGCGCAATCGAGCAGAAAAGATACGATCTGACCTGCTCGCCGCACCGCCCGCGTTCTGCCCCGGCAGAAATTTTCCCTGCACGGGCATGTGCATAAAAAGGGGCTGTCGATAAACAGCCCCCAAAGAATATACAGATACATTTTCTTCAGATAGCTCTCCATCGTAATACGATGACAGTCATATGGTTCTTCACCACATGCCCAAAAAAGCAGTCTTCGGAACTGCCTTCTTTCGGCGCTTTCCCCTTTCCACAGCATTCATCTGCGCCCGAACACATCCTGCTGCTTACTGTTGAATCACGCAACCTCTATCAATCTCAAAATTTATCTTACTATAGCACTATTCAATTGTCTTGTCAACGGGTTCCGCGCAGAATTCCGCTTGCTTCCCGCCTCACGCTTCCTCCGACCTGTAGGAAGTCACCAGCTCCGTCACCTCATCCACGTAGGGCCAAAGCTCTTCGCATCGGCTCGTTCCAGTCAGATAAAGCTCCGTCTCGTCCCCCACAGCATCGATCAGGCCGTGCAGCTCGTCGATCGTGACGATCCCCTTATCGGTCAAACCCAGTATCTCATCAAGAATCAATACATCACACTCTTCCGTCACAAGGACCTTCTTGGCAAAATTCAGTCCGTTCTTGATATTCTGGACTTCATCCGCCTTCTCCCGTTCCGTCAGATTCTCATAATTCTCCGGGAACTTCTCAAAACGGAACAGCTTCACCTCCGGTTCAAGCCGCTTAAAGAAATCCATGCTCTCTCCTGACTGCTTCTCCTTAAGGAACTGTATCAGAACCACGCTTTTTCCCTCGCTGGCATCCCGCATGCCTTTTCCCAGCGCCGCGGAAGTCTTTCCTACGCCTGTACCGCAAAAGATGTGAATATACCGTTTGCTCATCATCCACCTCATCCATTTCCACAGCAAAGCAGACCCTCTGCGGTGCTTTGCCGTTGTTCATGACTGCAGGCTGCCTGTAGCCGCTTACATTCCGTCAATTGTACATTTCCATTATTTTACTACAACTTTACATGGAATGCAAACCTTATCTTGTGTCGGATTCATAATCGTCCATGCCGGCCACAGACCGCCTTCTTCGAAGGCTATCCGCTACATGGCTGAACTTTTATTCCAGGTATTCCAGTTTGCTGACAGATACTTCGTATGCCACCCTTTTCTCCGTGGATTCATCATCCAGCTTCTTTACATACTCCCTGCTCTGTATTCTTCCCCATACCTGCACATGACCGCCCACCTCAAAGCCTGAAGTGAATCTCGCATTTCTCCCCCAGCAGATGCATGGGATGTAATCAGATTTGCCGTAGGGACGGTTCACCGCCAGCAGCATATCGGCAATCTCCCGCCCAAGCGGAGTCCGGCGGTAGACCGGCGTCTTGCAGATATACCCATCCAGGAAAATCTGATTGCTCTTTATCTTGTCACATTCCTCCTCCACAAAGCTGACCTCTCTGGCAAAAACAGACAGCACCAGCTTGTTCTTCTTTTCCTCATGTCTGTTGTAGGAGCGGAACTGGCCGAAGATCTGTATGTACTCTCCTTCATAATCCTGTGTAACGTCAATCAGCCTCTCAGAGATCATTACCGGAATGATATCGGAGGAATCGCTCAGCCTCTGAACGGAAATATCCACCATGTAAAACCCTTCCCCAAACACTTCATGGCTGAAAGAAAATCCTGAAACGATTTTCCCCATGATGGACACCTGATTGTTTTCAATGATCTTATCTGTCATAAATCTTAGTTCTCCCTTCATACGAAGTATCTCTTCCTGTCTCTTATACACATCTCCGAGCCCACGAGACGGAGCTACATC
>CAMTFT010000012.1 GCA_947071365.1 uncultured bacterium
GATGTAGCTCCGTCTCGTGGGCTCGGAGATGTGTATAAGAGACAGCAATAAGATTTTTGATGAAAACGATATTGACCGGGTGGTGCATTTCGCGGCGGAGAGCCACGTTGACCGCAGCATCCGCAACCCGGAGGTGTTTGTAAAGACAAATGTGCTGGGAACACTGGTCATGCTGAATGCGGCGAAGGCATCGTGGGAGCTGCCGGACGGTACTTTTAAGGCGGATAAGAAGTTCCTTCACGTATCCACCGATGAAGTGTACGGTTCTCTTGAGGAAGAGGGCGAATATTTCTATGAGACGACGCCGTACGACCCGCACAGTCCGTATTCTGCCAGCAAGGCTTCCTCGGATCTGCTGGTGAAGTCCTACATGGATACGTACCGTTTCCCGGCCAATATTACGAACTGCAGCAACAACTACGGGCCGTACCAGTTCCCGGAGAAGCTGATTCCGCTCATCATCAACAATGCACTGCAGGGCAAAAAGCTTCCGGTTTACGGCGACGGCAAGAATGTCCGTGACTGGCTGTATGTGGAGGATCACGCGAAGGGCATTGATATGGTGCAGGAGAAGGGCCGATTGTTTGAAACATATAATATCGGCGGACACAATGAAAAACAGAACATTCAGATCATTCATATCATCCTTGACACACTTCAGGAGATGCTTCCGGAGGGAGATCCGCGCAAAGAGCTGGTAAGTGAAGACCTGATTACGTATGTGACGGACCGCAAGGGCCATGACCGTCGGTATGCCATTGCGCCGGATAAGATCCGCGCAGAGGTAGGCTGGGAGCCGGAGACGATGTTCGAAGAGGGCATTCGTAAGACCATCAAATGGTTCTTTGAGCATGAGGACTGGATGAAGAATGTGACCAGCGGAGATTATCAGAAATATTACGAAGAAATGTATAAGGGCTAAGGGGGATAGCGATATGAAGGGAATTATACTGGCCGGCGGCGCCGGAACGAGACTGTACCCGTTGACAAAGGCGATATCGAAACAGATCATGCCGGTGTATGATAAACCGATGATCTACTATCCGCTCTCAACACTGATGCTGGCCGGCATCCGGGAGATCCTGATCATTTCGACGCCACGGGATCTGCCTGTATTTGAGGATCTGTTCGGCACAGGTGAGCAGCTCGGGCTGAAGATGTCCTATGCGGTTCAGGAGGAGCCGAGGGGACTGGCAGATGCTTTCCTGATCGGGGAAGAGTTTATCGGAGATGACAATGTGGCCCTGGTGTTGGGAGATAATATTTTCTATGGCCAGAGCTTTTCAAGGGTACTGCAGTCTGCCGCACAGCGGAAAACGGGGGCGACGATCTTCGGTTATTACGTGCGTGATCCGAGAGAGTACGGTGTAGTGGAGTTCGACGAGAACGGCAGGGCTCTTTCTATTGAAGAGAAGCCGGAGCATCCGAAGAGTAACTATGCGGTGCCGGGCCTCTATTTCTATGACAATGACGTTGTGGAGATTGCTAAAAACGTTAAGCCCTCTGCGAGAGGGGAAATAGAGATCACCAGCGTAAATAATGAATATCTGCGCCGCGGAACGCTCCAGGTAGAGACGTTGGGACGTGGCTTTGCATGGCTGGATACGGGAAATCACGACGCACTTCTCGATGCGGCTGATTTCGTGGCGGCTTTCCAGAAGAGACAGGGCCTTTATATCTCCTGTATTGAGGAAATCGCGTACAAGAGAGGCTTTATCACGAAGGAACAGCTCGTCGAGCTGGCACAGCCGCTTTTGAAGACGGCGTACGGCAAATACCTGATCGAGGTGGCAGAAGGACTCTGATGACCGAGCTGCTGCGGCAGTCAGAATTGACGCGCAGTGGGATGATCGCTGCGCTATGGCGGATAACGTGCGCAGTAGGATGATCGCTATGCTATGACGGATAACGTGCGTAGCGGGATAATTTATAGTAGAAAAAATAGATAATTACAGGTGACGATATGGGAAAGATAACAGTAGAGACGTGTGAGATAGAAGGATTGAAGGTAATTACACCGACCGTATTCGGAGATGTACGCGGGTATTTTATGGAGACGTACAATTACAATGATTATAAGGCTGCCGGGATCGATATGGAGTTTGTCCAGGATAACCAGTCTTCTTCCAAGAAGGGAGTGCTGCGGGGACTTCATTTCCAGATCAATTACCCGCAGGATAAGCTGGTGAGGGTCGTATCCGGCGAGGTATTTGACGTTGCAGTGGATCTGCGGAAGGGCTCTCCCACGTATGGACAGTGGCACGGTGTCATTCTGTCTGCGGAGAATAAGAAGCAGTTCTTTATTCCGAAAAATTTTGCCCACGGTTTTCTTGTATTGTCGGATTACGCGGAGTTCACATACAAGTGTACGGACTTTTATCACCCCAACGACGAGGGCGGCCTTGCGTGGAATGACCCGGATATAGGAATCGACTGGCCGATCCCGGAGGGAATGGAGCTGACGATTTCCGAGAAGGATCATAAATGGGGCGGCATTAAGGCGTTAAAGAAGTGACAGGAGTTACGATTCGATGAACAAAGTGTTTTCGCTCCCGAAGGAGCTGTATCACAACAGAAAACTGATATGGAGCCTGTCGAAAAATGATTTTAAAACGAAATACGCAGGCTCCTATCTTGGAATCATTTGGGCGTTCATTCAGCCCATCGTGACGGTGCTGGTGTACTGGTTTGTCTTTGGCGTGGTGCGCCAGGGAACGCCCAAGGCGGTTCCCTTCGTACTGTGGCTGGTCACGGGACTCGTTCCCTGGTTCTTTTTTCAGGAGGCTCTCGTACAGGGCACAAATGTCCTGATCGAATACAGCTATCTCGTAAAAAAAGTAGTGTTTAAAATCGATATCCTGCCGGTGGTCAAAATCGTGGCGTCTCTGTTTGTGCATTTGTTTTTTGCGGCGTTTACGGTTTTTCTGTTCTGCTGTTACGGCTATTTCCCGGATATTTATGTGATACAGCTTGTCTATTACAGCTTTTGTGTCTTTATGCTGGTACTTGCCATGTCCTATACGACGTGTGCGGTTACGGTATTTTTTAAGGATCTGAAGCAGATTATCGCGATTGCATTGCAGGTAGGTATCTGGATGACGCCGATCATGTGGGATTTTGCGGATATGAATATCAATCCGTACTCGAAGCTGGCAAGGCTTTTAAAGGTAAACCCCATGTATTACGTGGTGGCAGGATACCGAAATGCGCTGGTGGACAAACAGTGGTTCTGGGAGCATCCGTGGCAGACACTGTATTTCTGGGCAGTTACCATCGTCCTTTTTGTATTCGGTGCCAGACTATTTAAAAAACTGAAAGTACATTTTGCGGATGTACTGTGAGGGATTAGTTCATGAGTGACGTTGCGATTCGGGTAGAACACCTGAGTAAAATGTACAAGCTGTATAACAGACCTTCTGACCGTCTCCGGGAGGCCCTAGGGATGAGGGTGAAGGTACAGGAGCATTATGCTCTGAATGATGTAAATTTTGAGGTCAGAAGAGGAGAGACTGTGGGAATTATCGGGACGAACGGTTCCGGTAAATCTACGGTGCTCAAGATCATCACAGGAGTGGTAAGCCCCACGAAGGGGCAGGTGACGGTGGACGGGAGGATCTCCGCGCTGCTGGAGCTGGGGGCCGGATTCAATATGGAGTATTCCGGTCTGGAGAATGTGTACCTGAACGGTACGATGATTGGTTTTACAAAAGAAGAAATAGACAGTAAGCTGGAGGATATTCTGACCTTCGCCGATATCGGCGATTTCATATATCAGCCGGTGAAATCGTATTCCAGCGGTATGTTTGTACGGCTGGCTTTTGCCGTTGCCATAAATATAGATCCGGATATCCTGATCGTGGATGAGGCTCTTTCCGTAGGCGATGTGTTTTTCCAGGCAAAATGCTACCGTAAATTCGAGGATTTCAAGAGACAGGGAAAGACGATCGTTTTCGTAAGCCACGACCTGAACAGCATCAGCAGATACTGTGACCGGGTAATTTTGCTGAATAAGGGAAATATCCTGGACGAGGGTGAACCGAAAAAGATCGTGGATCTGTATAAGCAGATACTGGTGCAAAGGGAAGATGCGCCGGAAGAGGCAGAGCCAGAGATGGAAAAGGAGAACAGTGGAGCAGGTACGAAATTTAACCGTCCGTTTCCGAAGAATCCTGAGGTTCTTGAATATGGAGATAAGGAAGCAGAGATCATCGATTTCACGATGGAGGATGCCAGAGGCGTGCCGACGAACACGATACAGAAATTTGAACGATTTACGATTAAGATGAAGGTACATTTCAATGAGGATATCGATGAAGTAATCTACGCCTTCACTATCAAGGATATGCGTGGAACGGAGATCACCGGCACGAATACGATGTTCGAGAAAATCCCGGTGGAGCCTCAGAAAAAAGGAAACACACAGGTGATAACCTTCCGGCAGAGGATGAATCTGCAGGGCGGCGAGTATCTGCTCTCCCTTGGCTGTACCGGGTACAAGAGCGGGGAATTTACCGCATTCCACCGGCTGTATGATGTGTGCAGCATAACGGTGGTGGCGACAAAGAATTCCGTCGGCTTTTACGATATGGACTCACGGATATCTGTTGCGGATGAGAGGGAGGAACAGCAATGAAAGAATATATAGGCAAAGTCGCTCTGGACGACACCTTTTATCCGGGGCAGGATCTCTATTCCGATGGCCCTATTGAGGATGAGCTGCTGGAGATCGTTTCCTCCTGTCCGGAGGAGGAGTACAGCAGAGTCATAGGCGAGAGGAAGGACTGGGCGATCCTGTACCACCTCTCCCATGTGAGATGGAATATCGTGGAGTGGCTGCCGATTACGAAGGAACAGACGGTGCTGGAGGTAGGGCCGGGATGCGGCGCCATCACGGGAGTCCTTTCAGACAAGGCAAAAAAGGTGACGTGTATTGAGCTGTCAAAAAAACGGAGCATGATCAATGCCACAAGAAACCGGAACCGGGACAATATAGAGATCCTTCTTGGCAATTTTCAGGATGTGGAGGAAAGTCTGACAGAAACGTATGACTGGATCACCCTGATCGGAGTTTTTGAGTACGGACAGGGTTATATTGATTCGGAAAATCCCTACGTGGATTTCCTGAGACGTATCAAACGCCATTTAAAGCCCGGCGGAAGGATCGTCATTGCCATTGAAAACCGGCTGGGGCTGAAATATTTTGCGGGGTGTACCGAGGATCATACGGGAAATTATTTTGAGGGGATCGAAGGTTATCCGAAACCGGTGCATGTACGCACTTTTTCAAGGCCGGAACTGGAGCGGCTCTGCCGGGAAGCAGAGCTTACAGAGCTGGAATTCTATTACCCGTATCCTGATTACAAGCTGCCGATGACCATATATTCCGATGAATACCTGCCTAAGGTAGGGGAGCTTCGAGACAACAGGAAAAATTTTGACCGGGAGAGATACTTGCTTTTTGATGAGTCGAAGGCTTTCGACAGCATTATAAAGGATGGGCTGTTTCCCGTTTTTTCTAATTCGTACCTGGTGATCTGCCGCAGTTAGCCGGCGTCTTAGATCAGAAAGAGGAAGTTACGGCATGGAGAAAATTATTTATACAAAGTATTCGAACGAAAGGGCAAGAGAGTTCTGCATCCGTACAGATATCTGTGAGACGGAATCAGGACAGCGTTTCGTGCGGAAAAAAGCGTGCTATCCTGAGGGAGAAGCTCACGTCGCCCGTTTGAGTGAATGGTACGAAAGGCTGGAAGAGGTCTACCGGGATACCACGATTTCGATGAACCGTATCATTGCGAAGGAGAATGGGATATCCTTTGAATATCTGAAGGGTGAGACTTTAGAGGAACAGCTCGATACGAGGCTTTCCCGCGGTGATGTGGAAGGAACGATAGAGCAGCTCCTGGGGTATGTGGAGCTCGTTCGAAGGTCAGGAAAATCGGAAACCTTTGTCGTTACCGATGAGTTTCAAAAGATATTTGGTGAGGTCAGCTTGCCGGATGGGCTGTTTTGTGCGCCGGTGACAGATCTGGATATGATTGTGGGAAATGCATTCGCAGCGGAAGACGGATGGACGATGATGGACTATGAATGGACTTTTGACTTTCCGATCCCTGTGAACTATGTTATTTTCCGCATTTTGCATTTTTACATCTATGGAAATACCTCCCGGGCAGCGCTGTACTTGGCAAATCTGTACGGACGGGCGGGACTCGACAGGGAAGAGGTGCGCCAGTACGAGAAGATGGAGGAGCATTTTCAGCAGTACGTGCTCGGTACGCATATGCCGCTGCGCTTTCTGTACCCGGAAATGACTCCCGGATGTATTGACTTCAGAAGCGAAGCGTGCCGGAATAAGATTCGGGAAATCTGCAATGAGAACAGGCTGGACGGGCAGGGCCAGACGAAGATACAGCTCTGCGTGGACTGTGTGGAGAGGACGGACGAGGAACTGGAGATAAAGGGCTGGTCCTTTAATGAGGAGCTGAAAAGCCCGGAGTTTACCGTTGCGGATGCGGCGGGCCGGGAGATAAAGCCGGAGCGTCTTGAGTTCTTCATGAGGCGGGATGTGAATGCCGGATTCGGGATGGAGGATTCCAGGTATGAGGCCGGCTTTGACATGATCATCCGCCTGAATGGCCGTCAGACGAGAAAATGGGGCGAGAAATACACCCTTACGATACGCGTGGGAGAGAGCACAGCGTCATATCCGGTGAATTTGAGCAAGCTGGCGTTCAAGAACAGCAGGATAGGCAAAAAGCTGGTGGAGATGAAGTCAGGCCCCCACGTTTCAGGAACGAAGTATTTTTCTCAGTATGAGATGGGATTACTGGGGGAAAGCAGAAAGTTTCGAAAGGAAAATCAGGGCTTTAGCGGCTGGCGGCTGGCGACACAGCTTTCAGAGAAGGAGTTGAAACGCCAGAGCGCAGAGAAATTTGAGACGGAGCCGAAGATCAGCATTGTGATACCGCTGTACAATACGCCGTTGCAGTATCTGAAAGCCATGCTGGATTCTGTTTTGGCGCAGACGTATTCCGTATTTGAGGTATGTCTGGCGGATGGCAGCGATGACAGCGCCGTCGGAGACTTTATCCGAAAGCAGTACGGCGGCGAAAAGAGGATCCGTTATAAAAAACTGAAAGAAAATAAGGGAATTTCGGAGAATACGAACGCGGCCCTTGGCATGGCAGAGGGCGAGTATGTGATGCTGGCGGATCACGATGACCTGCTGGCGCCGAATGCGCTGTATGAGATCGTGAAGGTTATCAATCACCATTCGGACGCGGATATTATTTATACGGATGAAGACAAGATCGATATGGAGGGGGAGCGGTATACGGATCCCCATTTCAAGCCGGACTTCAATCTGTACATGCTCAGAAGCTCCAACTATATCTGCCACATTTTTGTGGTGAAACATCAGATCGCAAAGAGCGTGGGAGGCTTTAAAAAGGAATTCGACGGAGCGCAGGACTATGATTTTATTCTGAAATGCTGCGAAATGGCGAAGGGTATTTACCATGTTCCCAGAATTTTGTATCACTGGCGGACTCATGCGGGCTCTACGGCTGCAAACCCGGAGAGCAAAATGTACGCCTGGGAGGCGGGCAAAAAGGCGTTGGAGTGTCATTACCGCCGTCTCGGGATCGAGGCAGAGGTGAGTCTGGCGGAGCTGTTCGGGCGATACCGCACGAAATGGCAGCTTCACGGCAGTCCGCTTATTTCCATCCTGATACCGAACCGGGATCACAGCGATGACCTGCTGGAGTGCCTGCAGTCCATCTACCGCAAGTCCACGTACCGCAATTTTGAGGTCGTGGTGGTGGAGAACAACAGCAGGGAGCCGAAAACCTTCGCTTTGTATAAGGAATTGCCGGATAAGTTCCCGGGCACCAGGGTCATCACCTGGGAGGGGGCATTCAACTTTTCGGCCATCAACAATTATGCGGCAAAAGCAGCAAAGGGAGAGTATCTTCTTCTGCTGAACAACGATACAAAAGTGCTGGAACCGCACTGGCTGGAGGAGATGCTGGGCATCTGCCAGCAGCCGGAAGTGGGAGCTGTGGGGGCGAAGCTGTTCTATCCCGACGGCACGATCCAGCATGCGGGAGTCATTCTCGGCCTTGGCGGCCCGGCGGGCCACATTTTTGCCGGAATGATGGGAGACAAATGCGGTTATGTGGCCAGGGCAAATACGATGCAGAACTTGAGCGCGGTCACAGCGGCATGTATGATGACGAAGCGCAGTGTTTTTGAGTCGGTCGGCGGCATGGACGAAAAGCTGACCGTGGCGCTCAACGATGTGGATTACTGTATGAAGGTGACTGCTTCCGGAAAGCTGGTGGTATATACGCCGTATGCGCAGCTTTCCCACAACGAATCCGTTACAAGGGGGCCGGAGGACAATCCGAAAAAGAAGGCAAGGTTCCAGTCGGAAACGCAGTATTTCGAGAAGAAGTGGATGGATGATCTGAAAAACGGCGATCCGTATTACAATCCGAATCTGTCACGAGTCAACGGGGAGTGTTCCCTTCGCATACCGGAATAAGGCCAGACAATGACAAAGCTGAAAAAAAACATTGACAAAGGAATTGCATATCTGAAAAGAAACGGCGTTCGGGCAGCGGCGGTAAGGCTTTACCGGAAGATTCGCTTAAGCCGGGAGATCGATTATGAAAGATGGTTGAAGACCCGGCGAAAGAGAAGGGCAAAACTGCTTCCCGCCGTGAATGCGGATCATATAAAAATTATTGTATCCGGCAGGCTGCCGGAGCAGATCAATGCAAAAGACTATTTCCTCTTTATAGAAGAAGGAGATGAGCTGGAGCTAGATGCATGTCAGGTCTATGCGTATGCCCTCCGGGAGCATCCCGGCGCTGAGCTGTTTTACTGCGACAGTGACGAGCTTACCGCGGATGGGAAGCATTATGAGAATCCGTCATGCAAGCCGGATTTTGATGAGTATTATCTTCAGAGTACCGATTACATCGGCGGCGGTTTCCTCGTGTCAGGCCGCCTCGTAAAGGAACTTGGCGCACCGGGACTTTTGTATGATTATCTGTGGAGGTGCATTGAGCGCACTGGCGGGGCTGTCCATGTGCCGGAGATCCTGTATCACAGGGCGAAGCAGCCGGGAAGCGCGGAAGAAAATGTAGCAGCAACCTCAGATAAAGGGAGGGGGACACAGCGGAAAACGAACCGGGAGACGGGCCGGAAAATGCGCCAGGAATCGCAGCAGAAAATAATCGGAGGAGCACGGCAGGAGGCAGAGGCGCTTCGGACGCATTTCGAGCGCGTGGGCGTATCAGCAGATATTTCCCAGGGAATAACGCCGGAGACAAGAAAGATCACGTATGATTATGGATGTGAGAAGGCCCCGCTGGTCTCTGTCCTGATTCCGAACAAGGATCACCGGGAGGATCTGGAGAAGTGCATCGGCAGTATCCGGCGCTTTGCGGGATATGAGCCGTATGAGATTCTGGTCATTGAAAATAACAGCACCTCCGATGAGATACGCTCCTTCTATAAAGATTTGCAGGAGCAGGAAACAAATGTGAGGGTCGTTACCTTTAAAGGAGACTTTAATTTTTCGAAGATAAATAATTTCGGGGCGAAGGAAGCCAGGGGCGAATACCTTCTGTTCCTGAATAATGATACGGAGATGATTTCCGAGGGATGCATCGCGGAACTGATGAATTATGCGAGGCGGCCCGATGTGGGAGTCGTGGGAGCGCAGATGTTCTATGGGGATGATACGATCCAGCATGCGGGAGTCATTGTGGGATACGGCGGCGTGGCGGGACATGCTTTCGAGGGGATGACCCGGCAGCAGGCAGGGAGGACGCTTCCGATCGTCTGTGCCCGATCGTACAGCGCAGTGACGGCGGCCTGCATGATGGTGCGGCGCAGCGTGTTTGAGGAGCTGGGAGGCTTTGATGAGAAGCTCGGTGTGGCCTACAACGACATTGATTTTTGCCTGCGGGCCGGAAAATCAGGGAAAAAGGTGATCTATACGCCGTATGTACAGCTTTACCATTACGAGTCCAGAACCAGGGGACTGGAGCTGACGAAAGAGAAGGCAGAGCGGGTGCGCCGGGAGACGGAGATCTTTCAGAAGCGGTGGAGCACGATCCTTCAGAAGGGGGATCCCTGCTACAATCCGAACATGACGCTGGAAAAACCGGATTTTTCCCTGCGGATATAGGAAAATAACGTGGAAAATTGAACATAAAGTATCACTGTTTTACAGTTGTTTTAAGATATTTTGCTGAAATACAATAAAGTAAAGGACAGGAAGGACGAAAAATGATAAAATTTAATATGGCACCCTGTACGGGAAAGGAACTTGCTTATATGCAGCAGGCCATGAGCGCCGGTAAGCTCTGTGGGGACGGCCCCTTTACGAAAAAGTGCGCATCGTGGATGTGTGAGAACTTTAATGTGGGGCATTGTCTGCTGACCACTTCCTGCACGCATGCGCTGGAAATGGCAGCGTATCTTTGCGATATACAGCCGGGGGATGAGGTGATCATGCCTTCCTATACCTTCGTATCCACCGCGGATGCCTTTGTCCTGCGGGGGGCGAAAATCGTTTTTGTGGATATCCGCCCGGATACCATGAATATTGATGAAAAGCTGATCGAGGATGCCATCACAGAGCGCACGAAGGCGATCGTGCCGGTGCACTATGCCGGGGTCGCATGTGCCATGGATGAGATCCTTGCCATTGCAAAGAAGCATAATCTTCTCGTGGTGGAGGATGCCGCTCAGGGCGTAAATGCATGGTACAAGGGAAAGGCTCTGGGCACCATCGGAGATTTCGGCTGTTACAGCTTCCATGAGACGAAGAATTATACCATGGGAGAAGGCGGCGCGGTACTGTTTAATGAGGATAAATATCTGGAGAGAGCGGAGATCCTCCGGGAGAAGGGAACAGACCGCAGCAAATTTTTCCGCGGCCAGATCGACAAATATACATGGGTGGATTACGGTTCCTCGTATCTTCCCAGCGATATGAATGCGGCGTATCTGTATGCGCAGCTCGAGATGGCGGAAGAAATCAACAATAAGAGAATGGAAATTTATAATTATTACAGGGAGAATCTGGCGCCTCTGGAAGCACAGGGGGCGGTGGATCTTCCGTACGTTCCGGAGTACGCAAAGCATAATGCACACATGTTCTATATGAAGCTGAAGGATCTTGAGACAAGGACAGCCTTCATTGATTACATGAAAGAGAATGATATCCTTACGGTATTTCATTATATTCCGCTTCACAGCTCAGCGGCAGGACAGCGCTTCGGGCGTTTCCACGGCGAGGATGTCTATACGACAAAGGAGAGCGAGCGTCTTGTCCGTCTGCCGATGTTCTACAATCTGGAGATGGAGCAGGTGCGCTATATTACTGATACGATTTTGAAATTCCAGGCATTCTAAGGGTTTAAACAGTAAGATACTATTCCGTAAAACGGAGGAGTTTTAATGGGAGACAGAGAATACGATGTTCAGTGGGGGAGGCTGCTTGGCGCCCTTTCCCCGGAGCATATCAAAAAAGGATTCCGATACCTGAAAAGGCACGGAGTAAAACAGTTCACAGTTCGTCTTTTCGAGCGCTTTCAGTCTCAGGACATTGATTATGAGACGTGGTTCGCGCTGAATAAGGCTACGCCTCAGGAGCTGGAGCAACAGAGGGCGACAGTATTTGACAGACCGGTAAAGATCAGCATTGTGGTGCCGGTATATGAGACGCCGGAGAGCTTCCTGCGGGAGATGATCGAGTCGGTTTGTGCCCAGACGTATGGGAACTGGGAGCTGTGTATCGCAGATGCCAGCCCGCGCACGGCGCACAGCAGCCATGGAGCGGCGAAGAACGATAAGGAAGGAAGCAGTGAAGCGGCGCACATCATCAAAGAAGGTGAGGCGGAGGCTGCTACGAAGCTGACATCCATCATCAAAGAAGACGAGACGGGGGCAGCCACGAGGTTGACACCCATCATCAGGGAATATCAGGCGAAGGATGAGCGGATCCGCTACCGTATCCTGGAAAATAATGCTGGTATTTCGGAGAATACGAATGAGGCCATGAAGATGGCTACAGGAGAATTTATCGGGCTTCTGGATCACGATGACCTGCTGGAGCCGGATGCGCTGTATGAGGTGATGGCGGAGATCGCATCAGATGAGTCCGTGGATATGGTCTACACGGATGAGGACAAGATCAACCGGAAGGGAACAAAACACCTGATCCCAAATATGAAGCCGGATTTCAATCTGGATCTTCTTCGTTCCAATAACTATATCTGTCATTTCCTCGTGGTGCGAAAAGCGCTTGTGGAGAAGATCGGCGGATTCCGAAAGGAGTTTGACGGGGCGCAGGATCATGATTTTATTTTCCGGTGTGTGGAGAATGCGAGGAAGATCGCCCATGTGCACCATGTGCTGTATCACTGGCGGACACATTCCGGCTCGACCTCCGACAATCCGGACAGCAAGATGTATGCCTTCGAGGCCGGGAAACGTGCGGTGGAATCGCATCTGGAAAGAATGCATGTAAATGCCGTGGTGGAAAAGACACCGGATCTGGGTTATTACAGGGTGCGTTACGCGTTGACAGAGCATCCGATGGTTTCCATTATCATCCCGAATAAGGATGAAAAGGAGTCGCTGCAGAAATGTCTGCAGTCGATCCGGGAAAAAACAGAATATGACAATTATGAGATTTTGATCGTAGAGAATAACAGCACCAAGGAAGAGACCTTTGCGTACTACACAGAGATCGACGGAAAACACAGGATACAAGTGCTTTACTGGGATAAAGAGTTCAACTA
>CAMTFT010000013.1 GCA_947071365.1 uncultured bacterium
TACACCTATTAAGTCGTCGGCAGCGTCAGATGTGTATAAGAGACAGGCCTCCAGAACGATCCACTCATTTTCGGGAATTACGCTGTAACGGTAGCCCAACTTCAGCTCCCCTGCCATCACAGATCGAATATGTCCGTCCTTCGTAAGTACCGTGACTTCCTGCAGCACATCCCGCATTTCGCCGCCGTATGCCCCGGCATTCATGACAGAAGCGCCTCCGATGGTACCCGGGATGCCAGAGGCAAACTCAAAGCCCGTCAGAGAAGCCGCCAGAGCTTTTTTGGCGATCACCGACAGCATTGCCCCGGCCTGAGCCGTAACAACATCTCCCTCAACCTTTACTTCGCTCAGATTTTTATAGATCTGCACCACAACGCCCCGGTATCCTTTGTCCGATACGAGGAGATTGCTTCCATTTCCGATCACGTAAAACGGTACTTCCTGCTCCCGGCATATCCGTATCACCTGTGCCGCCTTCTGCACAGTATCGGGAGCCGCAAAAATATCCGCCGGGCCTCCGATCCGGAAGGTGGTATGCTTTTTCATACTCTCCTGCTCCAGGATCGCCTCCGGCCCTGCCGCTTCCCGCAACAATTCAACTAAATCCCGCATATGGATGCCTCCATTCCTGTTTTTTTGATTCAAGACACTCAAATATCCGCCGTTCTACCCGATGCGCTCCTGAAGGATCCCGCTTTGCCTTATACTCTCCACGACTTCCCGAAGCCCTTCCGGCGGCAGCACAAGAGCCATGCGCACGTATCCCTCGCCAAGACTTCCGAAGCTGGTGCCCGGCACACAGATCACACCGGATCTTTCCATCAGCTCCATGGCAAACTCCTCTGAATTCGTCCATCCCTCCGGCAGCGGTGCCCATACGAACATCGTACCCTCGCTGTCCGGTACATTCCAGCCGATCTCCCGCAGCCCGCCGCAAAGGGTGCGGTTTCGCTCCTCATAATCCCTGCACTGCTCCCGGACACCTTCAAACGGCCCGTTCAGCGCAGCGATGGCGCCGTACTGCACCGGCAGGAAAGTACCATAATCAAACTGTGTGCGCAGTGCCCTGAATTTCTGTATGATCTCTTCATTTCCAATCGCCAGTGAAACTCTGGCGCCGGTATAATTGAAGGTCTTTGACAGGGAATAGAACTCTATCCCCACGTCCTTCGCCCCCTCATACGACAGGAAGGAACCGCCTTCTCTTCCGAATACGAGATCCGCATATGCATTGTCATGGAGGATCACGATATCGTATTTCTTCGCAAAGGCGATCAGCTCCCGGTAGAACGTATCCGGCGCCAGCTTGCAGCATGGATTGCCGGGATAACTGACTACCATAAGCTTCGCCCTGCGGGCGATATCCTCCGGGATCTCCTCAAGCTTCGGCAGGAACCCGTTTTCAGGATACAGAGGGTATTCCCACGTCTCTGCGTCGCAGAGCTGCGGCCCGATGCTGAAAATCGGATAACCGGGATTCGGGACGAGAACGATATCCCCCGGATCTGCAAGCGCCCAGGTAATGTGCGCCATGCCCTCCTGAGAGCCGTACATCGCCATGATCTCACTTGTCTTCAGATCCAGATCAAATCTTCTTTTGAAAAATGCCTGCGCCGCTTCCAAAAGCTCCGGGAGCTCCACCAGCGCATACCTGTAATTTTTCGGATCCTTTGCTGCCTCGCTGACCGCATCCATCACATGCTGTGCCGGCTTAAAATCCGGTGTGCCAACGGAAAGGTTGTATATCGTCCTTCCCTGCTCCAGCATCTCATTTTTCTTTGCATCCAGCACGGCAAAAATACCTGCATCCAACTTCTGTGCCTTTTTTGAAAACCGGTTTTTCATCTCTTCTGTCCCCTTTTCTTCCGTCTTTTCTTCTATTTCCATGCCCTCATCTGGCTCTGTTTCCACCGAAGTATTCCGGAACCATTCGGGATGCTTTTTCTCCCAGATCCCCGATATCATGTACAGCAGCGCACAGATCAGGCTGATGAAGCTTCCCAGCCACAGCCCCGGCGGTGTATATTTCATCTCGATCGTATGGCTTCCTGCCTCTGCATGGAGCCCCATCAGAGCCTTTCCGATGGAAAAATATGGCGTTTCTTCCCCATCCACAGTGATCTTCCAGCCCTCATCGTATGGTATGGTCAAAAGCAGTGTACCGCCATCTTTCACTTCAATGCTTCCGCGTACCGTATTTCCGTCCACTTCCACATCCGTAAGCTGGCTTTCTGAAAGCTTATCAATTACCTCCTGGTACGCTTCGTTGGAGCACGTATACACCTCCGCCTGCACGGTGGTCTGATTCTCATTCAGCGTCACCGTAAAATCAGCCATATTGTTTTCTTCGGAGCCATTGATCACATACAGATGATCCGTATAATCATCAAATGTCTTTGTATATTCCGGCGTATTCAGCGTAATGCCCGCCACCCTCGTATCGAGGCAGAGATACACCTGTTTATCCTCCGGGATCTTGATACCGTAATTCTGCCCGTCTTCCATATCGATATAGCGATCCAGCACGTATATCGGCTCCAGCCCCGTGGCCAGCTCTACGAAGCTGTTCTGTACAAGCAGAGGCTCGCTGGCCTCAATATCCCAGTTCACAATATCATCATTCACCATGAAGCCAAGAGACAGCGCCTGGTCATTCTTATACAGCGCCAGCTCTCCGTCCTCAGCTACACGCTCGAACTGATACATTGTTTTCGCCACCTTCGAGGGAGACGCCACATACCGGATACCCAGCACATCATTTATCAGCTTCGTCACGCCCAGGTATCCGTTTTTGTTCGTGCGCGCTTCGATTCCGAGGCTGTCACAGAAATCAATAACGGAGCCATGCATCGTGGAGTTGAACATGACCATACCGTTTCCTCCCGCGTACATGGTCACGTTGCGCATTCTCTGACGATCCACCTCACTGCGGAAAAATTCATCGTCATCCTGTGTCTCCATCATCGCCTGATACGATTTCTGGTCAGCAATATAAATACTTCTCGTCACGCCGCCGTTGCAGGTGATCCCGTATATTGCATTCGCTGAGATCTCCACCAGCATCGCTGCCGAAACGATCCCGCAGTATACGCAGGAACGCATATTCTGAGTGTAACGCCCCAACAGCAAAAGCCCGAAGTAAAGAATCAAAATCCCCAGCGAAATAAAGTACAAAAACGGCTCAATATCTTCGCTTCCCCTCAGGAAACAAAAGACAATAAAGCCCGCCGGAGCGGCTACCGAAAACAGAAGCTCCAGAATATGAAAGCTTCGGATATGTCCCAGCGCATCGTACGCCATCACAAGCAGCACCGCCACATATATAAATGCGAACCTGTTCGGGAGACCGTTCTGCACGTGGAATCCGTGCCAGATATAATTCAGTATATTAAACGCAAAGCTCAGCAGCAAAAACGCGCAAAGCCCATAGTGGGCCAGTCTCTCCCTCAGTTTGATCCTGCGGTCAAACAAATACAGCACTGCCGCAAGAGCGGTCAGAATACCGCAGTACACATTGAGTCCCACCTGCGTGGAGGAAATATTTACCGGCTCCAAAAAGGCCAGATGGTTTTCCAGGAGCTGCGCCAGGCTCTCATAAAATTTGACCGTCGTCGGGAAGGTATTTCCCTGCATCGATTCTGAAGTGGAAAGTCCAAGGAACGCCGGAAGCAGCACCAGGGCCGCCATGCCTCCCGCCAGCAGAGCGTACCATCCAAAGGAAAGACAGCTCCTTCCCACACGCTTCCACGTAATCTTCGTCTGCGAGATCCAGCGCACCAGAAAATACAGACAGGAAAAAATACACAGCATAAAGCCGATATAGTAATTGCACCACAGCCCATAGAACAAGGACAGACAAAACAGCCGTCCACTTTTCCCCTCAGTGATGCGCTCCACTCCCATCATGATGAGAGGCAGCATCGCCACGCTGTCCAGCCACATCAGATTGAAGTAATAGCCAATGACAAAATTGCTCAGCCCGAAGGCCATACCGAAGACCACCGGCAGGAACTGCCGCTTCGTATCCCGCTTATGCAGATACCAGGAAAAGCATCCACTGCAAAGGCCGATCTTCAGCAAAATCATCAGATCCATGAAGTCGCAGACATTTTCCTTCGGAATAAACGCCATCAGGAAATTAAGCGGGCTCGCCATATAATATGCGTAGGTGGACCAGAAGTTATAACCGAGGCCGCCGGAAAACGAATACAGGAAGGATTCGCTCTTCGCCAGCTTCTCATGAAAATCCGTATAAAAAGGCAGATACTGGTGCAGCGAATCGATGATCAGCACCGTTTTATCTCCGAATGGCCATACGCCAAGACACGCAAAGCCGATACCTGCCACCAGCACAGAGAGGAAAAATCCCGCTGCGAAAAACCTTCGGGAACGCTTCTTTTCCAGCCGCGCTTCCTCTTCCCTCTGTTCGCTGCCATCCTCGTCCTTAAATACAATGAAACGGCTGATCAGATAATTGAGGATCATGATGACCACCTGGATCAGCAGCTTCGCCACCATATCATTCATGCCCCAGATACAGCACAGCAGGACGACTCCCAGCACCTCCACCACCATCGTCCCGAGGCGCATACCGATGAAGCTGCCCGCCTCCTTCAAAAGAGCCAGGAACGAGTCCGCCCGGTGTTCAAAAACGAAAAGCTTATTCACCACATAAGCAAACAGGATCGCAATCAGAATCGCGACCGTATTGGCCGCTGTGATATCCATTCCCAGCAGCCGCGTGAGCCCGTAATAGGAGCCCAGATTGACGAGTGTCGAACATCCCCCGAAGAAGATGTAACGCACCGCCTGATTGTTCAATAATTTTTTCATAATACAATGTCCCTTCCCAGGTGGAACGAATAGATGATCCGATCCCTCACTTCGCATCCTGTCAGCCGCTTCAGCGCCAGCGCGTAGTAATCAAGCTGCGCGCGGTATTTGCCGCTCAGCTCCTCAGGGTGTTTCACCCGGTCTGTTTTATAATCAAGGACAGTGATCTGTCCCTCCTCCAGAAAGTATGCATCAATGATTCCCTGTACCAGCACCGTCTCCTGCGGATTCCATTCGCTTCGGATATCCGAAGCAGGTACACCGAGCACAAAGGGCCTCTCCCGGAACAGCTTTCCCGCAAGGGCCGCCCGCTCCATCCGCCGTCCGCTCTCCGTCTCCAGAAACCTCCGGATATCATCCAGGCAAAGCACTGAGCCTTCCTCTTCGGACATTTTACCACAACTTATCAGTTCTTCCAACTGTAATTCCAACTCATCTTTTCTGGAATAATCGAGATTTTCCATAAAAGTGTGATAAACCGTACCTCTTGCAGCCCCGGAAATCACCTCTTTTTCTTCCCGGAACGCGGGGATCAGCGGAATGACAGTCTCAGGACGGTACAGCTCCCTGGCGTCCTCTTCCTCCGGCATATGCGACAGCTTTTTCAGCTCCGAGACCGACAGCTTTCCGATGATCTCACGGTTCCTCTCATAAGGATACGTGGACTGAAATACGTGATTCAGGTATTCCCTCGCCTTTTCATCGTAGCATACGCCCGTATCCAGATTCAGCAGCTTCTGAAGCCGGACAGCTTCATCGCTTCGCTCCTGCTGCTCTGACAGCTCATTCTCCGATGCAGAAACGAGGCGCATGGTAAACCGTGGGGGGCTATCCACCCCGCTGTCGTACGATACACTGTCCGGCGCTGGGCTGGCTGTATCTTTTCCGTATCCTGTACGATCCGACTCTGACTCGACTGTATTCTTTCTGTATCCTGTACTGTCCAGCTCCGGCCTGATCGCATTCTTTCCGTATCCTGTACGATCCGACTCTGGTTTGCCTGCATCCCGGCGGAGCACATCGCCACCGTCCACTCCGGCTTCCTCAAACATTCGTTCCGCCGCCGATCGGCTTGCACCCTGACGGATCACATCACTGCCGTCCACCCCGGCTTCCTCAAATATTCGTTCCGCCGCCGGACTACGCAGAAGCGCCGGAACGATCCAGTCAAGATACGTGGATGCTCCGGACAGCCAGGAGTAGGACAGCTCCTCTCCCCGGTGCATGGCCGCTGTTTTCCACTTGCTGATTTTATCTGCACCTTCCGAAACCGCGCCGGTCAGTATCAGCTTTTCCTTTGCACGGGTCAGCGCAACATACAGCACGCGCAGCTCTTCCCCGAGGTTCTCCGACGAAGTCTTCTGCTGTATCACCTTCTTCAAAAGCGTTGCCTGCCTTGTCCGCTGTACCTCATCCACGTAATCACACGCAATACCGAATTCAGGATGCATGACTACCTTGCTGCGGATATCCGACTCATTAAACTGCTTTCCAAGACCGCTGACAAAAACAACGGGAAATTCCAGGCCCTTGCTCTTATGAATACTCATGATCCGCACCGTGTTTGCCGCTTCAGAGCCCGTATTGGCCTCGCCGTAATCTACTTCATACTTTTTCAGATTCTCAATGTACCGGACGAAATGGTAAAGTCCCCTGTAGCTGGTAGCCTCATACGCGATCGCCTTTTCCACCAGCATGTCAAGATTGGCCTTTCTCTGCATTCCCGCGGGGAGTGCCTGTGCATACGCGCCGTAGCCTGTCACCTCCAAAAGCTCCCAGATCAGAAGATGAACCGGCGTGTGGCCGCATTTACGCCGCAGCCCCTCAAATACCTGAAAGAACTCCTCCAGCTTTTTTTGCAGCTCCCTGTCTGTTCCACTCTGGCGGTACTCCTGACAGCAGTCATAAAAATATCTCTGTTCTGAAAAGCTGCGTATCTTCGCGAGCTCTTCATCGCTGATTTTGCCGATAGCGCTGCGCAGTACCGCTGCAAGCGGAATATCCTGCACCGGATTATCCAGAATATTGAGATAAGAGAGCACCACCCTTATCTCCGGCGCTGAAAAATATCCCTTCTGGGAGCCCGTAAAACAGGGGATGCCCATATCCCCCAGCACCTCCCCGAAGGTATCGGCCCATCCGCTGACGGTACGCAGCAGGATCACGATATCACTGTATCTGGCCGGCCGATATGCTTCCTCTTCCTTATCCCATACCAGCTCCCGGCCGACGATTTCCTGTATCCGTTTTCCCACAAGATGGGCTTCCTCCTGCTGTCTTGTCTGACCTCCAGCTTCCAGGAGCAGAAATTCTGTACTTAAAAAATCGCTGCCGGGCGTCTCTTTGGAATCTGCATTCGGATACGGCGCAAACTTCGCTCCGGGGTATAACGCCGCGTCTTTATCGTATATGATCCCCCCCAGAGGTTCCGTCATGATCTGCCGGAAAATATAATTCACCCCCTGCAGTACCTCGTCCCTGCTTCGGAAATTCCGATGCAAGTCAATTCTGCAGGCTGTGTCATTTTCTTCTCTGTACGTTTTATATTTTTCCATAAACAGCTCCGGCCTTGCGAGCCGGAACCGGTATATACTCTGCTTCACATCCCCCACCATGAACAGGTTGTGAACGCCGCAGCCCTTACCGCTGACGCTGTTCAAAATCAGCTCCTGCACAAGGTTGCTGTCCTGATACTCGTCTATCATGATTTCTTCGAAGCTCTCCGCATACTCCCGGGCCGCCGCAGTCGGAATATTTTTACCGTCCTTTCGCTCCACAAGGGCCTGCAGAGCAAGATGCTCCAGATCTCCGAAATCCAGAATATTCTTTTCCGCTTTTTTTTCTTCCAGCCGTTCCATAAACGCTTCCGTCAGATTAGTCAGCACACGAATCACAGTGCCGCTGTCCCAAAGCTCCCGCTGCAGCACCTCCACAGTGTCATAAAAGTATCGCTGCCGCAATGATGCGACCGCATCCTTTATATCACTGCGCATTCCCTGCACCAGAAGTTTTTTTTCTTCAGAAATGCTTTCATCCTTTTTCGTCGCCAGCCTCGCCCATGGTGCCATACCATGAAACAGTTCCGCATATGACCGGTAATCACTGCCCCGGCTCAGCCGCTCTATCGTCTCCAGGTCAGACTGCAGCGCCTTCACATACGGATACGGGCCGTCCGGCTCCTCCGCGACCCGGATCGCCTCAAGAATCTTCTCCTGTGTATCGGCAAGAATTTTCTGCGTATCTTCTATTATATAGTGCAGCCATCCCGGACAGGGATTCTCTGCCCTCTCTGCACTGCGGCCTCCCACAAGCTCTTCAGTTTTCTCTGCCGCACGATCCTCCACAGGTTCTTCCATTTCTTCTGCCTCGCGATCTTCCACCGAATCCAGTCGCATCGTCCCATCGCCATACATCTCCCGGCAGCTTCGCAGCCACTCCCTCGGCCAGGGCTGCCCCAACGCAAAATGATACAGCGAAAGGATCGTCTCCTCCACCACATGATCGCTTTTTCCTGTTGCAAAGCTTTCCAGAAACCTTCGGAACTCCTCTCCCTGCTCTGCGTACGCCTCATCTACCGTTTCCTGTACTGCTTCCTGCTCCAGCAGGATCACTTCACCCTCGTCCGCCACCCGAAAGGACGGGTCAATTCCCACCAACTGGAAATGATTTCTCAGGACATGCAGGCAGAAGCTGTGGATCGTGGTGATCTTCGCATTGTGAACAAGCACGAGCTGACGCTGCAGATGTACGTCCTCCGGCTCCTCCTCCGCGCGTTTTTCCAGCGCATCCCGAATACGTTCCCGCATCTCGGCAGCCGCAGCATTCGTAAAAGTCACTACGAGAAGCCGGTCAATGTCCACCGGCTTTTCTTTGTCCGTAATCATAGACAAGATCCTGGCGACCAGCACTGCTGTCTTGCCGGAGCCTGCCGCTGCCGAGACAAGGATATTGCGCTCCCGCGTATCGATCACCTTCTGCTGTTCCTCTGTCCACTTCACTGCCATAAATTTCCTCCGTCTAAAACATGGAGCCGCTTTTCTCAGCTCTCCCAATCATTCCATCTGCCGCGATTTTCTCCGTCTAAAACATGGAACCGCTTTTCCTCAGTTCTCCCAATCCATTTCCTCTGCTGCGATTTTCTCCCACACCTCAGATTTTGAAAGCTCCGGTGCCCTCTTCTGACACATACCGGGGATTCTCTTATCGAATCCGCAGACATCCGAGTAATCGCAGTAATCACATGCGCTGTGCGTACGGTCTGCAAAGGGAGCAGCTTCAATCTTTCCTGACGATATTTCTCCTGCCATCGCCTCCAGCTTTTTGCTGACAAAACCGGAAAGCTGTCCGAACTGCTCCGTAGTAACCGCACTGGAAGCAGCCTTCAGCGTACCGTCCCTTTTCAGCCCCGCCGGAATCACCAGAGAGTCCCCGCTGATCTTCGCATCCAGCAGCCTTAGAACCTCCCCGTCACCGTTCAGCACACCGTCCGGCCGCAGCTTTTTCAAAAGCTTTTCCTGTATCTCCTCCGCCGAAGCGTCCGACTCCTTCTCCAGAACAGGATCTTCCAGATGATAATAAAAAATCCCGGCCGGAATCACCTTCTTATCCCGGTGCAGTCTGCGCTCCATTTCCAGCGCCGCATTCAGGTACACGACTAACTGTAGCTGCAGCCCGTAATACAGAGATACCGGATCAAATTTCGTAGCGCCCGACTTATAATCTATGATCTTGACGTATACGGCATCCTCCGTCTCCGCCGTATCAATACGATCGATCCTGCCCTGCAGATGAATCCTGCCATTATCCCCAAACCGTACGTTGACCGCTTCCAGATCGCCCGCATCTGCAAAAGTGACCTCGAAACCGGCAGGCCGGAAGCTTCCCGCCCGCAACTGCTGGTGGAGCGCCCATACCGTCCGGCACAAAATTCTCTTTATCCGGCAGATCGTATATTCCTCTCTTGCACTCCCGTGCAGCACACCTGCCCCATACTCCCGGGAGACCTCATCCACACACTGTTCTACCAATGCATTCTGTTCTTCCCGCTCCATTTCTCTCCAGTCAATGTTATCCCTTTGCAGCTTCCTGGAAAACAGCTCCATGGCACGGTGAAAAATAACGCCGAGATCCGCCGCCTTTACGCCGTACATATCCCGGGGTGAAAGGTGCAGCCCGTAAGCCGCAAAGTGCGCGAACGCACACGCTGCGAACTGCTCCAGTCTCGTGACACTGTTTGTCATCACATCCCCATACAGCTCTCTCGATACCTGATACGACAGCTTGCCCTCCATTCCACGGATGAATGCTGCCTGCACCAGCTCCTGCACCCGGCTTCTGTATACGTCATCCTGCAGATACATACCGTATAATTCCATCCACGCCGGGTCTGCCACTCCCTCACGTATCTCCTGCAGCCCCCTGGTCAGATACAGAAGGCCATTCTTCCGGGAAGTCACCTGCTCGATCCGGCTTCCTGCCTCCTGCTCCTGTACCACCTGCAACTTCGGAAACAGCCGATTTACCACAGACACAAGATAGGAAGGCCGCATGGCTGCTCCGTCACCGCTGCTGCTGCACCAGGACAGGTACAGCCGTTCGCCCGGCTTCGTCAGATTCTGATACAGATAAAACCGCTGGATATAGCTGTTCTCCCGTGCAGAGGGCGCCAACTCTATTCCCGTCTTCAAAAGGATCTCCCGCTCCATGTCCGAGACGATTCCGCCGCCTTCTCCCCGGGCCGGCACCCAGCCGTCATTCAGCCCCAGGAAAAACAGAACCTTGACGTGTGCCAGCCTTGACCGCTCGATATCTCCCACCTGCACCTGGTCAATTCCCGGCGGGATGATGCCTACCCTTGCCTCCGCAAAACCTGCGTCAAGGATCTCTGCGAACTCCTGCCCATTCACCGTTTCATCTCCCAGCAGATCCACCATCTCATCAAGAAGCGAAATCAAAATACTGTATATCTGCGCATACTCTCTGGCTTCCTCCCGAAAGCCCTCCTGCAGCAATGATATCTCCCGATTCTTTAGCTGCTGCTGAACCTGACAATCCTCCAGCAAAACGCAGAGCGCCTCCGCATACTGGCGCAGCGCCTGATCCTTCTGCCTCATTTTCTCAGCAAAGGGCAGCAGATACCGTATCGCCCTCTCCCGGTATTCATTGCAGGCAAGCAGCTCCTCCGGCATCATCCTGCCCGGCAGGTACGTCCACTCCTGCGCCCACATACCGCGGCCGCGGATGCCCGCTGCCAATACGTAATTTTCCAGCCGGTCAATCTCCTCCGGAAGCAGCCCCGCCATACCGGTGCGCAGAAACCGGAAAACCGTCTCATACGAAAAATCCTTCTGTGCTGCCAGAAGCGCGCCCCGGATAAATTCCAGGCACGGATTCAGCAGAATATGCCTCGTCTCATCGAGAAATGCCGGCACCTCATACATCGGGAAAATCTTTTTGACGTAATTATCATAGGAGCTCATATTTCCCGTGATCACGGCAATATCCTGATACCGAAAACCCTGTTCCCGCACCAGGCGGCAAATCGTTCTGGCCGCAAAATGTACCTCCTGTGCCGGATTTACGGATACATGAAGCGAGATCTCACTCTCCGGTAATTTTGCTCTCCCGGATCTCGTCTCCTCAGCAAATTCATCTGGCGGATTTTTGCCCGTATTCCGGGGCATCTCCTGTGTCCGGCCGTGGTATGCAGTTCTTCTTCGCCGGAAAAGATTCTGTTCCAGATGGAACAGCTCACCGCCGGGACGAAACCGCGGCAGGCCGCCTTTACCTAAAACGATCGGTTCCTGTATTATATCCGCTTCGCAGATATCCATCTCTCCTGAACCGCATTGCACTCCCCCAAGGCCATCGTCCATTTTCCCGGGCAACTCATCTTTAGGCAGCTTTTCGCCGGGCATTCTCCACTTTGCGGCGCGTTTCGCCGCCTCCGTCACACTGCGGATCATCTTTTTGCTGAAGGCAAACAGCTCATGCTCCTGTATCTCTCCATAAAAAGATTCCCTGGCATCGATCGTCACCGTCATCCAAATCTGGGGACAGATGGCAAGTAACTCCTCCAACACGTTAAGCTGGGACGGTGTAAACCCGGTAAAACCATCGAAGGCCAGTGTACTGTTTTTCAGAAGTTCAGATTTGCCCGCCATCTGACAGAGCACATCCAGCAATTCCTCCGGCTTCATGAAACGGTCTCTCTGATATTCCACGAATGCATTGTACAGCGTGCGGATATCCGTAAGCTTCGCCCGAAGCAGCGGCCTGTTCTCCACACATCTCAGCATCTCCTGCAATTCAAAATCCGTGATCTCATACTGCATCAGCTCCGACAGGACAGACTTCACCTCGGACACGTATCCCGGCCGGTTCATCCTGCTGCCCAGTACCTGTAATTTGTCCTTCTGCAAAATGGCAACCCTGCGCAGCATCAGGTTTTTCCCCGTCTCCGTCAGCACAGTCCGCCGATCCGAACCAACCTCCTCAAAAATGCGGTGGGCCAGCCTGCGAAAGCTCAGGACATCAATATTCATAATGCCCTTATCCGGGTGCATCATCACCAGATCCTTCTGCGTCTGCATCGTAAACTGCTCCGGCACAATGACCATATAATTTTGCTGCGGATTCTTTCTCGATTCTTCTATGATTTTCTCATATAAAAAATGGGATTTCCCGCTCCCGGAATTCCCCATAATAAACTGAAGCGGCATAAATACTCCTTCTGTGATCCTCACACGTTCCACTTGTGTCAGTACTGCCCGGCTGTGCTTCGCATATTCCCACTGTACAGATTCTGTCTCTTATACACATCTGACGCTGCCGACGACTTAATAGGT
>CAMTFT010000014.1 GCA_947071365.1 uncultured bacterium
GTCTCGTGGGCTCGGAGATGTGTATAAGAGACAGAAATAACACATTTTATCATAAGAAAATTCCTCCAACAAGAAATGATCTGTTTTTCAGGCAGTATAAGTTGCCTGTTTGCTTTCGTTTAACTTTTCTGCGGCCGGCGCTGTGGGCGCGGGCAGGGCGTGTATTTTCTGATTTTTATTATATGGGTTTAGAAGGAAATGTCAATTTTCTTCGGCCATCTGTTTATTTTTGTTGTGATAAAAGAGAAAATGAGGTATACTTATATCATCAATACAGATGAAGACAAAATGCCTGTCTGTAAATAAGCGTAAAGGACGTGATTATAATGAAAAGGGTGGGTCTGTTAACAAGCGGTGGCGACTGTCAGGCGCTGAATGCTACGATGCGTGGTGTGGTAAAGGGTCTTGCAAGCAATATAAGTGAACTGGAAGTTTATGGATTTATGAATGGCTACAAGGGTCTGATCTACGGCGATTACCGCCTTCTGACCTCCAGAGATTTTTCCGGTATCCTGACAAAGGGCGGAACGATCCTCGGTTCCTCCAGACAGCCGTTCAAGCTGATGCGTGAACCGGATGAGAAGGGCCTTGACAAGGTTGAGGCTATGAAGCAGAATTATTACAAGCTGCGTCTGGACTGCCTTGTGATCCTTGGCGGAAACGGAACACAGAAGACAGCGAATCTGCTCAGCGAGGAAGGTCTGAATATCATCCACCTTCCGAAGACGATCGATAATGATATCTGGGGAACCGACATGACATTTGGTTTCTACAGTGCAGTAAATATTGCGACGGAAGCGATCGACTGTATCCATACAACGGCAGCTTCCCACAACCGTGTATTTATCGTTGAGGTCATGGGCCATAAGGTTGGCTGGCTGACTTTGTATTCAGCTATCGCAGGCGGCGCTGATATTATCCTGATTCCGGAGATTCCGTACGATATCAAGAAGGTTATCGCTGCTATTGATAAGAGAACGAAGGCAGGCAAGGGCTTTACCGTGATTGCTGTGGCTGAGGGTGCGATCTCGAAGGAGGACGCGAAGCTGAGCAAGAAGGATTACAAAAAGAAGATCGAGCAGAAGAAATATCCGTCCGTTGCTTATGAGCTGGCAGAGGAGATCAAGGCAGCAAACGGTCCGGAAGTACGTATTACCGTTCCGGGACATACACAGCGAGGCGGCAGCCCGTGTCCGTATGACCGCGTACTTTCCACAAGAATCGGCGTAAAGGCTGCTGAGCTGATCATCAATGAAGAGTACGGCTATATGGTCGGCATCGTTAATGGCAAGATGAAGAAAGTGCCGCTTAAGGATGTGGCAGGAAAGTTGAAGACCGTATCCCCGAAGGATCCGATCATTTCAGAGATGAAGCTTATGGGTATCAGTTTCGGTGATTGATCTGTGACTGCGGGAGCGTGAAGTGCGGAGCGATTCGTGGACTTTCATGCAGGGCAGTGATTTACAGTAACAGTTCTCGGAGAGGAAGAGTTACATCAGCTCCTCTCCGAGTTTTCATGTGGAAAAGAAGAGGGCAAAAGCGCAGATTTCTCATGAGGGGAAAGGGCGGGACGCATTGATTTTTTGCATGTAGAAGAAAAGGACAGGAGTGCATCGCATGGGTTATACAGCATTATATCGAAAATTCAGACCGGATTCCTTTGCGGATGTGAAGGGGCAGGATCACATTGTAAAGACGCTGAAAAATCAGATCACAGCAGACCGTATCGGACACGCCTATCTGTTTTGCGGCACACGGGGCACCGGAAAGACGACGATTGCCAAGATTTTTGCGAAAGCGGTCAACTGTGAGCATCCGGTGGACGGAAACCCCTGCAATGAATGTGCGTCCTGCAGGGCGATTGCAGCAGGCTCATCCATGAACGTGATAGAGATCGATGCAGCTTCCAACAACGGCGTGGATAATATCCGGGAGATCCGTGAGGAGGTCGCATATTCGCCTGCCGAGGGGAAGTACAAGGTCTATATCATTGATGAGGTGCATATGCTCTCCATCGGAGCGTTCAATGCGCTGCTCAAAACGTTGGAGGAGCCGCCGTCCTACGTTATCTTTATTTTGGCGACTACGGAGGCGCATAAGATCCCTGTCACGATCCTTTCGAGATGCCAGCGCTACGATTTCCGCCGGATCGCGCAGGACACGATCCAGGCCCGGCTGGAGGAACTGATGGAGCAGGAGCATGTGGAGGCGGAGGAGCGGGCGCTGCGCTACATTGCAAAAAAGGGTGACGGTTCGCTGCGTGATTCCCTGAGCCTGCTGGATCAGTGCATCGCATTTTATCTTGGGGAAACGCTGACGTATGATAAGGTGCTGGAGGTACTGGGCGCGGTGGATACGGAAGTGTTCAGTGACCTTCTGCGAAAGATTCTGAAGGAAGATCTGGTGGAGGTCATCAGCACTCTGGAAAAGCTGATCATGCAGGGGCGTGACCTGACACAGTTCGTAAATGATTTTACGTGGTATATGCGCAATCTGATGCTGCTCAAGGCTTCCGATGAGATGGAGGATGTGCTGGATGTATCCACGGAAAATCTGGAACATCTCCGGGAAGAAGCTGCCATGATACGCAGCGATACGCTGATGCGCTATATCCGGATATTTTCTGAGCTGGCGAATAACATCCGCTATGCGACCAACAAGCGGGTGCTGCTGGAGCTTGCTCTGATTAAGCTGTGCAAACCGGAATCCCAGAGAGATGAGCTGTCGCTGGTGGAACGCATCCGAAAGCTGGAGCGCCGGATCGAACAGCTTGGCGCAGGGGTAGTTGTAAACGGGAGCGGTGTGCCAGGCAGACAGGCAGCAGGAGGTTATCCGGGCGGCGGAATGCAGGCAGGCGGCGCAGGGAATTATCCCAGTGGAGACATGTATGCAGGCGGAGCGGGAGGCTATCCCGGTAGTGGAATGCAGGCAGGTGGCGCAGGGGATTATCCCGGTGGCGATATGTACGTAGGCGGGGTAGGAGGTTATCCCGGTGGCGATATGTACGCAGGTGGAGCGGGAAGTTATCCCGGCGGCGGAATGCAGGCAGGCAGCCCGGGCGGCTATCCGGCCATGGATTATCCGAAGGCTGCGCCGGAGGATCTGAAGAAGGTTCGGGCTATGTGGAAGAATATTATTGCGGAGACCTCCGGTATGTTCCGGGTGGTTCTCGCGGCTGCGGAGCCCAAATTCAATGCGCAGGATGAGAAGGATGGAAGACTGTACGTTGTATTCGCGGATTTCCTTGCGGAGCGCTATATTGACAATAAAGACAGAAAAGAAGAACTGGAACAGATCATTGCCGACAGAACTGGAAAAAAGGTGGAGGTGCGGTTTGTACTGGCCGCAGACGAAGGAATTCAGCGCGGAAAGCTTTCTTCCATTGATATTGAGGAAAGAATTCACGAATTTATTCATACAGATATAGAAATTGAGGATTAAAGTTGATATAATGTGAACACTTAACGAAATATGAACACTGAGAAATGAATGCAGGAGGACATAATATGGCAAAGCGTGGAGGATTCCCTGGCGGTATGCCGGGAAACATGAATAATCTGATGAAGCAGGCACAGAAGATGCAGAAACAGATGGAGGAAAACCAGAAGGCACTGGAAGAGAAGGAATTTACGGCATCTGCCGGAGGCGGAGCCGTTGAAGTGACGATTTCCGGTAAGAAGGAAGTGACAAAAGTAAAGCTTTCCGAGGAAGTGGTAGACCCGGATGATATTGAAATGCTGGAGGATCTGATCGTGGCGGCGACGAATGAAGCGCTGCGGCAGGTAGAAGAGGCGGCAGCGTCTGCCATGTCAAAACTGACGGGCGGTCTTGGAGGACTGGGAGGTTTCGGATTCTGATGGATTATTACGGAAGTCAGATGTCAAAGCTGATCGAACAGCTTTCCGCTTTGCCGGGCATTGGCGGAAAATCCGCACAGCGCCTGGCTTTTCATATTGTCCACATGCCGAAGGAGCAGGTGGAGCGGCTGACGAATGCCATTACAGACGCCCGCAATAATATCCGGTACTGTAAGGAGTGCTTTACGCTGACGGATCAGGAGACGTGTCCTATCTGCAGCAATCCGGCCAGAGACAAAAAAACGATCATGGTGGTTGAGAGCACCCGGGATCTGGCAGCTTACGAGAAGACCGGCAAGTATGAGGGCGTTTATCACGTCCTGCACGGTGCGATTTCACCGATGCTGGGAATCGGGCCGGGGGATATCCGGCTGAAGGAGCTGATGCAGCGCCTTCAGGGAGACGTGAACGAGGTCATCATCGCAACGAATTCCAGCCTGGAAGGTGAGACCACGGCAATGTATATCAGCAAGCTGATCAAACCGACCGGCATAAAGGTGACGCGTATTGCCAGCGGCGTTCCGGTGGGCGGCGATCTGGAATACATAGACGAGGTTACATTGTTGCGTGCGCTGGAGGGACGGGTGGCACTGTAAATATTTAAAGTTTTAGTCGGCCATCCGTGTTTTGGAAATATGCCCCGTATCATTTTGTGGATACAGAGCAGGAATTTAAACAAAGAGTGACGCGGTTACTGGGTTAATACGTTTTGCGGGAGGCACGCATCCAGAATACACCCGCAGATAGTATCTGCCATAGCAGATATCGTGGCGAGCCGTGAGGTCTGCAGGTCAAGATAAGGCTGGCTGCTTTCGCTGTTTGCGATACCTGTGATAGAGATATCGCCGATTGCCGGCAGGTCTTTACACACACCGGCGCCGGGGCGCAGGCAGCCCGGGCGCACGAATACCGTGCCAATATGTTCATACGTACCGAGAGAGGCATCGACTGCAACGATAATGCGGTCAGGATGCTTCTTTTTTATATGCGAAATCGTTTCGTGCAGGTTCAGCGCGTGAACCGTATGCTGCAGCGTCCCGTAGACGGTGAGATCTTTTCCGGCGGCCCTGCAGAGCATAGTTCCGACCAACGGTCCCAGGCAGTCACCGATGATCCGGTCAGTGCCGATACATAAGATCACAGGGGGAATGCTCTGAGCGGGAAAATCTGCAAGAAGCTTTTTCAGGTATTGCGAGTCCAGTACGGCAGTGTTTGCTGTTTTTGAAGGGCGAACCGGTAAAAAGCGGGATTTAAGATGATCCATAAGCACCTCCTGAGAAATTTGTTGTGTAAATGCTTTGCAGTCTGGCTGCGTGAACGGATTCTTTCTATTGTATCCAGGAAATACGGAAAGTATACGGCTGTACCGTAAAAATAAAATCTCCCGCCGCAATATAACCTGCACGTAATATGATCTGCAAAAGAAGGCGGATTGTCCCAGCCTGTAAAATATATTTTGGAAAAATTTCAGTTTTTGTCCATGAAACACTAAATTCTGCATAAAGTATATGGTAAGGTTATGTGAACATGGCAAAAGGAGTGAGAGGAGTATGGAAAAAGAAACGGTACTGCCGAAAAACATACGCCAGATAGGAGACATTCAGGGGAGAGAACGGATATGTATTGAAGATTATGTCATGACGTACATTCGGAAAAAAGAACCGCAGGAGGAACAGGGCTATGTGGGGGTTCTGCTGGGGGAACGAAAAGAGGCGGAAGATACGGTCTACGTGTTTATCCGGGGGATTCTGGAACTGTCCTTTGAATCGCAGGACGAGGAAAAGGAAGCTGAACAGAAAAGCAGGCTGAAGGAGACGTGGGCCAGGGAACGTGCGGAGAACTTTCCGGGATGGGACGTACAGGGCTGCTGTATTATCGGGGCGTATCCTACCAGAAAGCTGGAGACGCTTTCGGAGATACTGCCGGAGTCCGGCCAGATGATCTATCACTTGCAGGAGCAGGAAGAAACGCTTTTCTGGAAGGAAAGCGAGCAGTACCGAAAAATAAAGGGGTATTTTGTGTTTTATGAACAGAACAGGAAAATGCAGGAATACCTTGCGGAGGTCTTTCAGGATGACAGCGTTGAAAAAGAAAGCCTGCCGGACCGGGCCATCAAAAGCTTCCGGGAGAAGGTAAAGGAAAAAAGTGAGAAAAAGACGGGCAGCCTGCTTAAACTGGCAAGTTCGTTTTTTGTGGTGACGGTGCTGATCATCGGGGCGATCGTAGTGAATCGAATCGATGAAATTCGAAATGTCCGAAATACGGCCTTGTCTGAATTGGAGGCGTTGTCGAACCAGACGCAGCAGGAGGGAGAACGGCTGAAGGCATCGGACTACTTCGCAACGGAGCAGGACAATGGAGAGACAGCAGCGGCGAATGTGAAGAGTGCGGATGATCTGCAGACTGCGGCAAACGGAGCAGGTACAGGCGGACAGCAGAATATGATGGATGCAGCAAGTCAGGCAAGCGCAGACGGTTTGCAGAGTACGATGAGTACAGATGCTACGGACAGTATACAGAGCACGGCAAACATCACAACTACGGATAGTTTGCAGAGCGCAGCAAACACAGGAAGCGTGGATGGTTTGCAGAGTACGACAAACACGGATATTGCGGATAGTTTGCAGAGCACAGCAAACACGGATACTGCGGATAGTTTGCAGAGCACAGCAAATACAGGAACTGCGGACGGTTCGCAGAATACGACAAATACAGGAAGCGTGGACAGTTTGCAGAGCACAGCAAATACAGGAACCACGGATAGCTTGCAGAGCACGGCAAACACAGATACCGCGGACAGTTTACAGGGCACGACAAACACCGACACTGCGGACAGCCAGCAAAATGCCTCAGACACCGGCGCATCGGAATCTGAGGCGAGCGAAGCCGCATCGAGGGCTATTCGGGCCTCGTACGTGATTAAAGAAGGGGACACACTGGCGAATATATGCAGCAAATATTATGGCAGCATGGATAAGATGGAAGAAATCTGCGACGCCAATCATATTGAAGATGCAAATATGATTATGCCGGGCCAGAAAATTGTGCTCCCGTAGAGGTTGTGTTTGGCGGTGGATTCTGTTATGATAACATATCAAGATAAAATTTTATCGGGATATGGGTGGAATTGGTTCCTCCGGTATCACAGATTCTAACATAGTATATGCAAAAAAGTATTTCCGGTAACTGTATAAAAAGAGCGGCGGGAAGATCAGACGGCAGGTATAGTACATGAATAAGGATAAGTGGAAAGATATTTCGGGGAAATGGTCAGAGAAGCTTCATTTTTTGAGGATAGACGAGGACCCGGAACAGGAAGATGATATACAGATAGAAGAAAAATCACTTTCTTCCGGCAACATCTCCAAAAAGGATTTGCCGGAAGGTGATTTGAAGGAAAAGCTTGAGAGAAACCGCAGGTGGGTATTCCGCAGAAGAGTGGCTCTTCTGGTTCTCGTGGTACTCGTTGTTGGAGGCTTTGTACTGTACAACAGAATGTATACGTTTACGGATTATGTAATCGTGGATTCCTACGAGAACGAAGTGGCATCGGGGAGTAAGTATGAAGCGGTGGGAAAAAATATTTACCGCTATAATTCCGATGGAGTTTCCTGTGTCAGCCGCAAAAATGAGCTGAAATGGAGTATTACGTACAATATGCAGGGGCCGATCGCGGACGTCTGCGGCGATACGATGGCTATTGCGGAGCAGCAGGGCAATCAGGTTTACGTTGTGAATAAGGATGGCCTTGTGGGAAACTTTGAGACGCTGCTTCCGATACTTAAGGTTCGGGTCTCAAAACAGGGCGTAGTGGCGGTGGTGCTGCAGGAAGAGGACGTTACCTGGGTCAGCCTCTACAGCTCGGACGGCACTTCCATAGCAAACGACAAGACGACGGTTGCAGAGTCCGGGTATCCGCTGGATATCGATCTGTCTCCGGACGGGCAGAAGCTGGCGGTGTCGTATCTTGGAATCAAAGAAGGCATCATTAACAGCCGCGTCGTGTTTTATCATTTTGGCGCAGCAGGACAGTCTGAGACGAACCATATCGTCAGCAGTGAGAGTTATACGGAGACGGTCATACCGGAAGTATATTTTACAGACAATTCCAGAGCGGTAGCCGTTGCGGACAATGGATTTATGGTATTTAAAGGCGGCGATGCACCGAAACAGACTGCGTCGGTTTCCTTTGAGGAGGAGATCGTCAGTACGTTCCATGACGGGAGCAGGATTGGATTTCTGTTCCGGAGTACGGAAGAAGAATATCCATATCGGATGGAGCTGTATAATTACAGCGGCAGGAGAAAATCTTCCAGAGGAATTGACGCGAATTTTGACAAAATAAAAATTCAGAATGGCCAGATTCTGATGTACAGCGATAACCGCTGTGATATTTTCCAGACTTCAGGAAGAAAAAGGTTTTCGTCTGTATATGAGAAGGAAATCGTTGATCTGTTTTATTTTTCTGAGTTCAGGAAGTATCTGGTTATTACACAGGACAGCTTTGACAGGATAAAGGTCAGCTAAGCGTTTGCGGGCCTGATGTTTATAGAGATGAACGGAAATTTTGACTGACGTATTGGTGCGGCTGATTTGGAGGAAATATGAATTTACTTGAGATTATTATAATAGTTCTGACGGTTGGAATGGCACTCATGGGGTATCGCAGAGGATTTGTGAAGAAGCTGGCTTCCATGCTTTCCCTGGTGATTTCCATTGTGCTGGTTTCCATGTTTTTGCCGTATATGACGGATTTTTTGAAAAATCATACACCGGTGTATGATTATATCGTGAAGCAGTCCCGGCAGGTGGTGGAGCAGCAGGTCACGAATTCTCTGACGGGCGGGAATTCCGGCACACAGGCGGATGCATACCGGAGCATGGGACGTGAGCAGATAAAGAGCCTGATGGAGCAGAATGGATATGACAGTTCTGTTGTCGATGCACTCAGCGATGAGCAGCTTGAGCAGTATAAACAGCAGTACATTCAGCAGTATGTGGATCAGTATCTCGGAGAGGGCGGCGCACAGCAGAGCGGCCAGCTAAGCAGAACGGAGCAGACAGAGCTGATCGACAGCCTGCCGATTCCGGAGGTGCTCCGGGACATGCTGCTTGATTACAACAATGCGGAGGGGTATGCCAGCCTGGGAGTATCCACGTTCCAGGATTACATTATCAATTTTGTCGCGACAGTGATTTTAAATGTGATATCCTTTATCGCGGCGGTCGTTGTAGTGCAGGTATTTCTCTGGGTGGCGATTGCCGCGCTGGATATACTGTCACATATTCCGTTGATCGGCGGGCTGAACAGGCTTCTTGGCCTTTTGCTTGGCCTTTTGCAGGCGCTGTTTTTTATCTGGATATTTTTTCTGGTGCTCTCCATGGCGTCGGCGACAGAGGCAGGGCTGCAGCTCATGAGCATGGTGCAGAGCAGCCGGCTTTTGGGTTATCTGTATGATTCCAACCTGTTTATGCAGATCGTGATTCAGGCGGCGGCGCTGTTTGTGTAAAATTTCCAGTTGACAAATGTCCGCACCGGTGGTACACTTTAACACAACAAAGGATGAAACCGATGAGAAAGAGTAGTAGGCATTCATTGTGAAGTCACAGAGAGCTGCAGGTGGTGGGATTGCAGTATGGAACAGTTTGCTGAATGGACTTTTGAGGGCGGCCTGAACGATATGATATATGTAGTAGGAGCCGCCGGGAACCGAACCCGTTATCAATCAGGAGTGTATGACAGTACATGCGAAAGTGGACATTACGTCAAAGTGAGTGGTACCGCGATAATAAGAATTTATTACCGTCTCAGATGAAAATCTGAGGCGGTTTTTTTTCGCGATGGCAATGAGCTGTGCCAGCCGGAGGAGAGGCCGTAGCACGGCTTCCATACCACCATAAGATAAACACCGGTTACTCCTTTGGAAACAGCCCGCAGATGTATTTATATTCCGGGCTTATTCTGAAAATCAGGCGAAGAGCCTCACAAAGAAAAGGAGAACAAGATTATGAAGAAGAAAGTTTTGGCAAGTGTAGCAGCATCCGTTATGGCATCCATTATGTTAGCAGGAACAGCAATGGCAGCAGAGTACAAGGTCGGCATCATTCAGTTCGTGGACGATGCGTCCCTGAACCAGATCGAAGCAGCGATTGAAGCAGAGCTGGATGCAAAATCAGAGGAAGGCGAAGACAAATTTATCTACGAAGGAAATGTATACAACGGCCAGGCAGATGCAACGACGCTGAATCAGATCGCGACGCAGTTGATCGCAGACGGTGTGGATGTGATCGTTCCGATCGCAACTCCGGCAGCGCAGATCGTACAGACGGCGACAGAAGACAATCAGATTCCGGTGGTCTTTTCCGCAGTATCTGACCCGGTAGGCGCAGGACTTGCTGAGAGCATGGAAGCTCCGGGCGCAAATATTACAGGAACGAGCGATGCGCTGAACACGAATGCAATCCTTGATCTGATGTTTGTAGCAAATCCGGATATTAAGTCCGTGGGCCTTCTGTACAGCCAGTCAGAGGACGCTTCCAAGCAGCCGATCGAGGATGCAAAAGCATATCTGGATGAAAAAGGCGTAGAATATGTAGAGAAGACAGGAACGAACAATACAGAGGTTACTCAGGCGGCGGATGCTCTCATTGCGGCAGGTGTGGATGCAGTATTTACCCCTACCGACAATACGATCATGACAGCGGAGCTCGGTATTTATGAGAAATTTATCGATGCAGGAATTCCACACTATGCAGGCGCTGATTCCTTTGCACTGAACGGTGCGTTCTGCGGATACGGCGTGGACTACACGAACCTCGGAACGGCTACAGCGGACATGGTAGTGGAGATCCTTCAGGGAGCAGACCCGGCCGCAACACCGATCCAGACTTTTGATAATGGTATTGCAACGGTCAACACCGAGACGGCAGAAGCGATCGGCCTGGATTACAGCGGATTTGCAGAGCTGTGTACAGGAGTAGTTGAGACAGTTACGGCAGAAGAGTTCGAATAAAACAGAGAAGTAAGGAGTAAGGTATGGAATCATTGTTGTCGCTCCCGGTGGTTATCAGCGCACTGGAGCTTGGATTTATTTATGCGCTGGTAGCATTGGCATTATTTTTGAGCTATTCTATTTTGAACATCGCTGATTTGTCTACGGACGGGTGCTTTACACTGGGATGCGCTGTCGGCGCACAGGTCGCAATCATGGGTCATCCGATTTTGGCGTTGTTTGCCGCGATGGCAGCGGGGGTCTGTTCCGGTTATATCATGGCGTTTTTGCAGACGAAGCTCGGCGTGGAATCAATTCTGGCGGGTATTATTGTCAATACCGGGCTTTACACGGTGAACCTGGCAGCAATGGGATTTTCATCAAATCTGTCACTTTTCAAATGCGATACGGTATACAGCCTTTGCAAAGATATGTTCGGAAGCACCTGGTATAAACTGATCGTATCGATTATTATCGTTGTGATAGCATGTGTGATCATAGCGTGGTTTTTGGGAACGAGGATCGGCCTTTCCATCCGGGCAACTGGCGATAATGCGGATATGGTCAGGGCATCCAGTATCAATCCGGGCTTTACGATTACCGTGGGCCTGTGTATTTCCGGTTCTCTGACGGCTCTTTCCGGCTGTCTGATCGGACAGTACCAGAAAACGTGCGACATCAATCTCGGTACGGGCATGGTCACGATTGCGCTTGCCAGCCTGATCATCGGTGAAACGTTGATCGGAAAAAGCAGCATATTCCGGAGAATTCTCGGAGTAATTGTGGGAAGCTGCCTTTACCGTTTTGCGATCGCGATCGCGCTGCGGCTGCACGTTCCGGCTGAATGTCTGAAGCTTGTATCTGCTGTTATCGTAGCGATTGCAATTGCGTCGCCGTATCTGAAAAATCAGGTGGCATTCCAGAAAAAGAAGATGGCGGCTGCTTCCGCCAGAAAAGGAGGGAGCGGCACATGCTGAAGCTGACAAATGTAAGAAAAGTATTTAATGAAGGAACGGTTAATGAAAAGGTCGCTTTAGACGGGGTGAGCCTGACCGTGAACAACGGTGATTTTGCAACCATTATCGGCAGCAACGGCGCCGGAAAGTCCACACTTTTTAATTGCATCGGCGGAAGCTTTTACGTGGATGAGGGAAGTGTTTTTCTGGATGATACGGATATTACGTATGTACCGGAATACCGCAGGGCAGTACAGATCGGCCGACTGTTTCAGGACCCCATGAGGGGTACGGCACCACATATGACAATAGAAGAAAATCTTGCGCTGGCCTACCTGCGGGTGGCGAAACGCCGGAATTCTGTTTTTTCCAGAATCAGCAATAAGGAGCGGAAAATGTTTCGGGAGAAGCTGGCTCTTTTAAACATGGGGCTGGAGGACCGGATGAAGCAGCCGGTGGGATTGCTTTCGGGAGGCCAGAGGCAGGCGCTGACGCTTTTGATGGCGACACTCATTCCGCCGAAGATCCTTCTGCTCGATGAGCATACGGCGGCTCTTGATCCGGGAACAGCGGATAAAGTAATAGCGCTGACAAAAAAAGTCGTGGAGGAAAATCACCTTGCATGTCTGATGATCACCCACAATATGCAGCTGTCTCTTATACACATCTGACGCTGCCGACGACTTAATAGGTGTA
>CAMTFT010000015.1 GCA_947071365.1 uncultured bacterium
CTACACCTATTAAGTCGTCGGCAGCGTCAGATGTGTATAAGAGACAGTTGGAATTCAGATAATACGTTTTCTTTTTCTGTGTCAGCCAGCCCTTTTTCATCTTGCCTTTTTTGTCAAAATAATAGAATTTTTCTCCGATATTCTGCCAGCCGCTGCGCCTTGCGCCATCTACGCCAAAGTAGTACGTATCCTTCCCCACTGCCTTGAGGCCCGTATACATAACGCCTTTTTTGCTGAAACGGTATACCTTCTTTCCGATGGTCTGCCAGCCCGTGCGCATTTCACCCTTCTTGTTGAAATAGTATTTCCTGCCGTTCAGTTCCAGCCATCCGGTCTTCTTTTTGCCGTTCGCCTTATAATAGTAGGTCTTTCCTTTTGAAGTATACCAGCCGACCCTTTTCTTCGTCTTCGCAGTCTGGGCCGCTGTCTTTTTGGCCGCCGCAGCATGCAAGGAGGTCTGTGGCGCCATGCAGAGCACCAGCAGCATCATCACAAGACATGCACCGTATTTCTTCCATTTTTTCATTTTCACTTCTCCCTTTCGTCATCTTTTTCATGAAAAAAACCGGAAACACTTGATTCACAAGCTTTCCGGCTTTTCGCAAACAGGGGTTGAGAGAATCGAACTCCCACTAAGAGTTTTGGAGACTCCTGTCATACCACTTGACCAAACCCCTATATGATAACTCACCAGATATTTATAGCACAAAACCGGTGAGTTGTCAAACCAATTTTTATTTTTTTCAGCAGATTTTTAAGCCCGGATGCAGCCGATGTAAATGAACCGTCATTTGAAATGTCACATCAGAGGATGGCTGCAATCGCCTCCCGCACATTGCGAACGCCCGTCAGCTTTATCCCCTCTACCTTTGATGCCTGCTTTTTGCAGACCTCCGGAAGGATCACCGTATCGAATCCCAGCTTTTTGGCCTCCCGGACACGCTGCTCCGCCATGCTGACGGAACGCACCTCGCCGGAAAGTCCCACCTCACCGAAGGCGATCGTCTTTTCGTCGATCGGCACGTCCTTCATGCTGGATGCGACGGCCAGTATGATCCCCAGATCAAGCGCGGGCTCATTCATGCGGATACCGCCTGCGATATTGACGTACGCGTCGCAGGAGGACAGCCCCATGCCTGCCCTCTTCTCAAGGACAGCCATCAGAAGGTTCACCCGGTTCAGGTCTGTCCCGGCAGCCGTCCGCCGCGGGAATGCAAGGTTGCTCCGGCATACGAGAGCCTGCACCTCCAGAAGCACCGGCCTTGTCCCCTCCATCGTACACGCCACAACGGAGCCCGAGGCGCCCTCCGGCTTTCCCTCCAGCATATATTCGGAAGGATTCGGCACTTCCCGAAGCCCCGATTCCCTCATCTCAAAAACGCCAATCTCATTCGTAGAGCCAAAACGGTTTTTAACGCCCCGCAGCACACGATAGGAAGCATATCGGTCTCCCTCAAAATAGAGAACCGTATCCACCATATGTTCCAGCACCCTCGGCCCGGCTACGACACCTTCCTTCGTCACGTGGCCGACAATAAAAATGGAAATGTTCATGCCCTTGGCGATCTGCATCAGGACTCCCGTGGATTCCCTTACCTGGGAAACACTGCCCGGCGCAGAGGTCACGTTTTCGTTGTACATCGTCTGGATCGAGTCTATGATGACCACCTCCGGGTTCACCCGGGTGATCGCCTCCCGGATATCCTCCAGATTCGTCTCACACAGGATCATCAGATGCTCCGTGAATTTGCCCATTCGCTCTGCCCGCATACGGATCTGCTGCAGTGACTCCTCGCCGGAAATATACAGAACCTTTTTCTTCTTTTCGGAAAGATTTCTGCACATCTGCAGCAGGATCGTGGACTTCCCGATACCCGGATCTCCGCCCACCAGCACCAGCGAACCCTGCACGATACCGCCTCCCAGCACCCGGTCCAGTTCCCCCAGACCGGTGCTCATCCTGGCCGTCTCACTTATCGTTATCTGAGACAGAGTTTTCGGCTGCGGCGTCTCCCGGCGGACTGCGCCGGAGGATGGGGTCTTCTTCACCGTTATCCTCGGCTCCTCCGCAAAGGAATTCCATTCATGGCATCCTGGACACTGCCCCATCCATTTGGCGGATTCAAAACCGCAGTTCTGGCAGAAAAATACGCTCTTCGCCTTCGCCATTTACAGCTTCACTACCTTTACCGGCACGCTGGTATCACTTGCTCCTATCTCCACGCTGAGCACCAGCTTGCCTCCCATATTCGTCTTCATCGTACCAATATTCGTCTCATCAATATAGATCTTGTACTCTGCGTCCTCCTCCAGGCCGAGGATGATCTGTGCATCCTTCTCACCCTCCACAGAGAAGGAAACGCCGTTTTCCGTCGCATAAAAATCATATACGGCTGTTCCCGGAACGGACTCATAAACGAACATCCCGTTCTTCTCAAGCTTCGTAATATCTGCGTACGTTTTTACCTTGTATAAATCACCGTCATGTTCATAGTCGGAGCGCTTCGTCTTCTGCTCCAGCTCATAATCTCCAAAACTCAATGTGCCATTTGCTTCTGTGCGTATAAGCTCTTTAATTCCTGACATTTTCATGCCCTCCTGATTTTGTCTTTCGCCCGCAGCTATGCAGCGCCGGACTGATCGCTGATATCCCGGACTGCGGCGGACGATTATGTGAGTTTGTTGAGATATTATTTTACCATAAACAGGCTCCAAATTCCAGTGTTTAGACAGAAAATACTATCTTTCCCTTCCGGCAGGATACCGATACCGTATCTCCCGCTTTCACGCGGCCCGCAAGGATCTCCTCCGCCAGTGCATCCTCCACCTGGCTCTGCACTGCCCTGCGAAGAGGACGGGCGCCGTACTTTGCATCGAAGCCTGCCTTCGCAATATGCTGCTTTACCGCCGGGCTGATCTTCAGCGTAATTTCCATCTGCTCTTTGCAGCGGAGGCACAGCTCCTTCAGAAGCAGCCCTGCGATACTGCAGATGTGATCCTCATTCAGGGAATGGAACACGATGGTCTCGTCAATACGGTTCAGAAACTCCGGTTTGAAGATGCGGCGCACCTCCTCCATCACGCTGGCCTTCATCGTCTCATAGTTCTTCTTCTCATCGCTGCCCGCGCCAAATCCCAGGTGCTTCGGTGACACGATGGACTGCGCTCCGGCATTCGATGTCATGATCAGGATCGTATTCTTAAAATCTATCTTCCTTCCCTGGCCGTCCGTGATATGTCCCTCGTCCAGAACCTGGAGCAGGATATTGAATACGTCAGGATGAGCCTTTTCTATCTCGTCGAACAGCACGACGGAGTACGGATTGCGCCGCACCTTTTCGCTGAGCTGTCCGCCCTCGTCATATCCCACGTAGCCTGGCGGGGAACCCACAAGGCGGGATACACTGTGCTTTTCCATATATTCTGACATATCCACACGTATCATGGAGCGCTCGCTGCCGAACACCACATCCGCCAACGCCTTGGAAAGCTCTGTCTTTCCGACTCCCGTAGGCCCGAGGAACAGGAAAGAACCGATAGGGCGGTTCGGGCTTTTCAGCCCTGCGCGGCTTCTGCGGATGGCTCTGGCTACCGCCTGGACAGCCTCCTCCTGGCCAACGACGCGCTGATGGAGAAGCTGATCCAGCTTGAGGAGCTTCTTACCCTCCTGCTGCGCAAGCTTCTGCACCGGTATCTTCGTCCACATGGAGACGATCTCCCCGACATCCTCCGCCGTCACACAGTACGTCCTGCCCTCGTATTTTGAATGAAGCCGTTTTTTCTGCCGCTCGATTCTGGACTCCAGCAAAGCCTTTTCCTGATTGTATTTTCTGGCGTCCTCCAGCCGGCCTTCCTTCAGCGCATCCTCCCTCTTTTCCAGTAGGGCCGCATACTCTTCCTGAAGGTCTTCCTTCTGCTGTGATGCCTGATAATATCCAAGCTGCCGTCTGGCCGATGCCTCATCGATCAGGTCAATGGCCTTATCGGGAAGGAACCTGTCGTTGATATACCGCTGGGAAAGCTTTACTGCTGCCTCCAGCGCCTCATCTGTAATACGCACGCCGTGGTGCTTTTCATACGCCGGACGGAGCCCCTGCAGGATCTTCAGCGCTTCCTCCTCGGAAGGCTCCTCCACATGCACCGGCTGGAAGCGGCGTTCCAGCGCCGGATCCTTCTCGATATATTTGCGGTATTCCTCCAGCGTAGTAGCGCCGATGAGCTGGATCTCGCCCCGTGCCAGGGAAGGCTTCAGGATGTTGGAAGCGTCAATGGCCCCCTCCGCCCCTCCGGCACCGATGATCGTATGCAGCTCGTCCACAAAAAGAAGCACATCGCCGCTGGATATCACCTCCGCAATAATTTTCTTAATGCGCTCCTCAAATTCTCCGCGGTATTTGGAGCCTGCCACCATACCGGCCATATCCAGCGTTACAACGCGTTTTCCACGCATCGGCTCCGGCACCTGGTCATTCGCCACGCGCTGTGCCAGCCCTTCCACGATTGCCGTTTTGCCGACTCCCGGCTCTCCGATCAGGCATGGATTGTTTTTCGTCCTTCTGCTGAGGATCTGAATGATCCGCTCCGTCTCCTGCTCCCTTCCGACGGTGACATCCAGCTTGTGGGCAAGCGCCAGCTCTGTCAGATCCCTGCTGTACTGGTTCAGAACCGGAGTCTGGATATCCCCCATCTCCGCTTTTGCCCCCTTCATCAGGGCCCTGTATTTGTCCTCCGGCAAGCCCATAGCCATAGCCAGCTCACCGTACAGCTTCTGTAAATTGACTCCCAGCGTATGCAGAAGCCTTGCGGCTACGCACTCCACATCCCGCAAAATAGCCAGAAGTATATGCTCCGTGCCTGTCCTTTCACTTTCCAGCGACTGTGCCATCTGCGCGCTGTCCTCCAGGATCTTCTCCGCCCGTGGTGTAAAGCTGTTCTGATCCGGCGAGATGACATCGCTTTGCGGTGCGATCAACTGCTCGATCAGCTCTTTCAGCTTCGCCTCCTCCACATGGTGCGCCCTCAGTATCACGCCTGCCGTGCCGCTTTTTTCCTGCACAAGTCCGATCAGCAGATGCTCAGAGCCTATATAGCTGTGTCCGCAGGTCTTTGCAGCCTTTATGGCCAGCTTTCGTACTAATCCGGCACTCTCTGTATAGTTATCCTGCATGAATCATCCTCCTGTTTTCCATATTCGTCATATATTTCATCGATTATCTCGTGTACCTCCGCCCGGGAAACACTCTTGCAGATCCCCTTTGCCAGTACCACCCGAAGCTGCTTCCGAAGCTCGGCCACCGCCTGGATCTTATTCGCATCCAGAGCTACGACTGCGCCCCGCCTGCGGTCAATCGTCACAAATCCCTCCTGCCGCAGAACGGAATACGCCTTGTTTACCGTATGCATGTTGATACCGATGTCTCCGGCGAGCTGTCTCACTGAGGGCAACACATCGCCTTCCCGTATATCAGCCGTCGCTATTCCCATAATGATCTGGTTGCGAAGCTGCATATATATGGCTTCGTCACTTTGAAAATCTATCTCAATCAGCATATGATGTTTCCTCCTTTGTGATACACATCATATAACAGATGCGGTCTTTCTGTCAACCGTGATATCTTTCCAGTCCGGCAGCCTCTTTAGATTTTTCCGAAGATGAAAAATGTTCTTCGCGCATCCTGCCGGAAGCTTTTACATATAGAAGATCCGTAAGAATTTCCCATACGATAAGAAAAACGCCCGGCAGCATCATCTCTTGCACTGACACTCCGGGCGGATCATTTTCATTTATGGTATTCTTCTTACAGGTCGATCATCGTAACCTCAACGTTTTTGTCGGTATTTGAGCTCCTGGACGGCTGGTGATACGTATATTCCTGCTGCGTCTGCTCATATTCCGGCATTTTTTTCATCCTCTTTTTCGCCTTTGAGGGTTTCGGAACGGTAGCCGGGTCATCCGTCATAGTATCGCGCTTTGCCTTTCTCTTTCCTTTTGCTGACGGCTGCTCCTCCTGCACCGCAAAATTCTGCCCGTACTCCTGTCCTTTTGATTCTGCTGCATACGTCTGCCGATCCGGAGTTCCCTGATCGTAATACGCATCCTGCTCTGCCGTATCATGTGCAAAATATGACTGCTGATCGATGCCCTCGTCATAATACTCCTGCTGTGCATACTGCTGCTGCGCATATCCCTGCTGTGCATACTCCTGCTCCTGCGGATAACCTGCTGTCTCTTCCTGAGGATATCCGTATCCGCGGTATTCATTCAGCTCCGCCTTTAAATCTTTCTTCTTTAAAATCAAATTGATTACAACAAAAAGAAGCACTACGCAGAAAGCGATCATACCGTACAGGATCTTCATCAGTATACTGGCTCTGTCGCGGTAGCTGCTGGTCTCTGTCTTAAGGGCGTTGATCGTATTTTCCGCTTCCTCCAGCGCTGTCCGGTCCACCTTGACGTAACGCGGATCCTCTGTCTCCGGCTCCGTTTCCGTCTGCTTCTCCGTCTCGGTCTGAGCCGGTGCTTCTGTCTGCGCCGGTGCTGATGTTCCCCCTGCCTCGCCGGAGGCTTTGACATGCAGGTAATACGGATACTGCTCGCCGCTCTCCGCAGAAACGGTGATCGTCACTGTCGCTTCTCCATTCACCAGTTCTGTCCCCGTAATATCCACGATCCATGCCTTTTCATTGGATGGAACAGGATCAAGCTCAAGCTTTTCCGTGCCTGCCGGAACGGTTACGTCATACTCCGTCGTTCCGTACTGAAATTCCGGTGACACCTCAGCCCCTTCGGTCAGAATGCCAAGAGACGCCAGAGAGTTGTCATTTGATGCACCCTCGGCCAGTGCCGTCATGCACAAACCCCATGTCAGTGTAATTACCAGCAAAAGCGCCGCTTTCCATCTGTACTTTTTCTTATTCATTGTACTCTCCTTCTTGCTTCGGCAGGGGCTTATGCCTCGTCGATCGCCTTCCCAATATCATTTCTATAATATTTATTTTCAAAATTCACCCATTTGACGGCCTCATACGCGTTCTTCCGCGCATCCTTCAGGTCTGATCCTGTAGCCGTCACGCCAAGCACACGGCCTCCGTTCGTCACGATGCCGTTTTCTCCCTTTGCGGTTCCCGCATGGAATACGTAGTAACCGTCCTTGTCTCTGAACGTGTCAAGCCCTTCGATCAGATATCCCTTCCTGTAGCTGACCGGGTATCCATCCGAAGCAAGCACTACACAGACAGCCGCGTTATCCTCGAACTCAAGGTCGATCTGATCCAGCGTTCCGTCGATACACGCTTCAAACACATCCACGATATCCGTCTTCATCCGCGGCAGCACCACCTGGGCTTCCGGGTCTCCGAATCTTGCATTGTATTCCAGCACCTTCGGCCCCTCCGGTGTCAGCATCAGTCCGAAGAAAATGATTCCCTTAAACTCTCTTCCCTCTGCCGCCATCGCATCTACCGTGGGCTGGTAAATATTTTTCTGGCAGAATTCATCTATCTCTTTCGTATAGAACGGGCTGGGTGAAAACGTACCCATGCCGCCCGTATTCAGGCCCGTATCTCCGTCGCCTGCCCTCTTGTGATCCTGCGCGGAGGTCATCGGCTTAATTGTTTTGCCATCTACATAGGAAAGAACAGACACCTCCCGGCCGGTCATGAACTCCTCAATGACCATGCAGTTGCCCGCGGAGCCGAACTTCTTGTCCGTCATGATCTCCCTGACGCCGTCCTGCGCTTCCTCAAGTGTATTGCAGATCAGCACACCCTTGCCGAGAGCCAGCCCGTCCGCCTTCAGCACGATGGGGAATTTCGCCGTCTCCAGATATGCAAGCGCCGCCTGCGCATCCGTAAAGTTCTCGTATGAGGCTGTCGGGATATGGTATTTTTTCATCAGATCTTTGGAAAATGCCTTGGAACCCTCCAGAATCGCCGCGTTCTTCCTCGGGCCAAATACCCGAAGTCCCTGCGCTTCAAACGCATCCACAATACCGCCTACCAGCGGGTCATCCATTCCCACCACCGTAAGGTCGATCTCCTTTTCCTTTGCGAATGTTGCCAGTGCATCGAATTCCATTGCGCCTATCTTAACGCATTCCGCGTATTCCTCGATCCCCGCATTGCCGGGAGCACAGTAGATCTTGTCCACCTTCGGGCTCTGTGCAACCTTCCATGCAATTGCATGCTCTCTGCCGCCGCTTCCCACTATCAGTACCTTCATCTATCGTTCCTCCAATATATGAACTCTTCCATCAGCTACCGTAACACGACCGTTTGCGATCAGGTCAATCGCCTTCGGCAAAATGACCCATTCCGCCTCTTCCATGACTCTGCGCTGCAAAACCTCCGGCGTATCACCCTCTCGAATCTCCACTGCCTTCTGCAAAATGATCGGGCCTGTATCCGTGCCCCCATCCACAAAATGCACCGTAGCGCCCGTTACCTTCACGCCGCGTTTAAGCGCCGCCTCATGTACCCCGAGGCCGTAATAGCCCGTCCCGCAAAACGACGGAATCAGCGCCGGATGGATATTTATGATGCGGTTCGGATACGCATCCACTACGATCTGCGGGATCACCACGAGACAGCCCGCCAGAACGACGAGATCCGTCCTGGCCTCCTGCAAAGATGCCAGAAGCGCACGGTTAAACTGCTCCGGCTCCGGATGATCCCTGCGTGTAATGCACTCCGCCGGAATCCCCGCCTTTGCGGCGCGTTCCAGAGCATACGCCTTCCTGCTGTTGCTGATCACCTTTACTACCTTTGCACCGCGAATACCGCCGGAAGCAATACCGTCCAGGATCGCCTGGAGGTTCGTTCCACCTCCGGAAACCATAACTGTCAGTCTCAGCATAAAGTAACTCCTTTTTCTCCCGCCTCAATGCTGCCGATCTCATATACCGTCTCCCCGGCCGCTTCAATGGCTGCCTTTGCTGCTGCCACATCTGCCGGGTCCACTGCAACTACCATGCCGATACCCATATTGTAAGTATTGTACATCATCTCTTCCGCGATCTCCCCGCGCTCTGCAAGCATACGGAAAATCGGCGGAACCTCATAGCTGTCCTTGCGGATCACCGCCCGGACGCCGTCTTTCAGCATACGCGGAACATTCTCATAAAATCCGCCGCCGGTAATATGGCTGCAGCCTTTGATGCGTACGCCTGCCTCCCGGATACCGCGAAGCGCTTTGACGTAGATTTTTGTCGGAGCAAGCAATGCTTCTCCAAGCGTCGTGCCCAGCTCTTCATAGTATGTATCCAGTGCTTCCCGCTCCATCGGGAATACTTTCCGAACGAGAGAAAATCCATTGCTGTGTACTCCTGAGGAAGCAATACCCAGCAGAACATCGCCAGATTTCAGGTCTTTGCCTGTGATCAGGTCTTTTTCGTCAACAATACCAACTGCAAAACCGGCCAGATCATACTCGTCCTCCGGATAAAAGCCCGGCATCTCCGCCGTCTCGCCGCCGATCAGCGCCGCGTCAGACTGCGCACAGCCTTCGGCTACACCGCTTACGATATCCGCGATCTTCTCCGGGAAATTCTTGCCGCATGCAATATAGTCCAGGAAAAACAACGGCTCACCGCCCGCACACGCAATATCATTGACGCACATGGCCACACAGTCAATACCTACCGTATTGTGTCTGTCCAGAATAAAGGCAAGCTTCAGCTTCGTACCTACGCCGTCCGTACCTGATACGAGTGTCGGCTTCTCCATGCTCTTGAATTTCTCCATGGAAAATGCCCCGGAAAATCCGCCGATATTCGTCAGCACCTCCGGCCTCATGGTCTTCTTGATATGTTCCTTCATCAGTTCTACGGATCTGTAACCTGCTTCAATATCTACTCCAGCTTTCTTGTAATCCATGGTTTCCTCCCTGTGAGATTCTTGTGATTTATATCCCAGCATCCATTCATGCTGTTCTGTCTCAAACACTGTATCCAGATACGTTACTTCTTCTGTCCTGCCATATATTCCTTATAGCCGACTTCCTTCAGCCTCGCATCCTTCGCCTCTACCTGCCCTTTCAGCTCGGCCGCATAATCCTTCACCTTCTGCAGAAGCTCCGGATCAGACGTCGCCAGGATCTTCGCCGCAAGAATACCTGCGTTCGCTCCGCCGTTGATCGCAACGGTCGCCACCGGGATGCCGCTGGGCATCTGTACGATGGAATACAGGGAATCTCTTCCCCCAAGGGAGGTGGTGTGCATCGGGATACCGATGACCGGCATCGGGAAGATCGCCGCACACATGCCCGGCAGATGCGCCGCCATGCCCGCTCCTGCGATGATCACCTTAAAGCCCTTCTCCTCCGCTGTCTTTGCATATTCAAAAAATACATCCGGCTCTCTGTGCGCAGAGATAATAGTCATCTCATAGTCAATACCAAACTTTTCCAACATGTCTGCCGCCTTGCTCATCACAGGCATATCGGAATCACTGCCCATAACAATACCTACTTTTGCCATAGTATCCTCTCCTTATGATTTATCTTATACATCATCTGCCGGCCGGTTCTTAGCAACCGTACCGGGTGTTCCCTGCAAAATCACTGCGCTTAAATTCTAACCACTTCACAGAGTATTGTCAATGCCGCATTTCCTTTTTCAGAAATTTGTACAATTTCCTGGTTACTGCTCACGCCCTTTGTGACAGATATTTCAGCGGCTTGTTCAGCTCTTCCGTCCCCGGAAGCACGAACCTTCCGTCCTCAATAAGCGGTATCCTGCTTCCGTCCTCCCGGATCACCTCAATATGCCCGATCTCTTCATACGGGATCGTGATATCGGTATGGCAGCCGAAATATGCCTTCGACGGGTCCTCCCGCCGCAGCAGAGATACCTCATTGTCCCTGGCAATAATCTCCTTGCCGTTACTGTTGTACACCGGCGTATCCTCCTGCCAGCTATAGCACGTATCTCCCACTGCAAAATGCGGCCCCATTTTTTCTGCGATCAGAATCGGCAGCTTGTCCGCAATGCCGTACTTCTTCGCCATCACGTAAGCCGTCGTGTTCGTGCCGATGGCGAACTCGCCGAGAGGAAGCGTCTCATGGTGATACATGACGTTCTCGAAAATATACTCGTGATTCTCCTCCCGGGAAGCAAAATTGCCGCAACTGTAATCCTTTATCATGCCGTCCTGAAATTCCACCGCAAGATCCCGGTAGCTCAGCTCACCAAGGTATACCTGCTTCACATGAAGCACACCATTTGTACCCTCCAGCTTCGGGGAAGTGAAGACCTCTCCCACCGGAATATTCACATCCGCAACGCAGTTCTCGAACAGCGTCTCCTTCTCCCGGTTCTGAAGCTTTGCAAGCGCCACCGTAAGGTCTGTCCTGTTGCCGTCCCTGCCTTTTATATGGACAGCGACGCCTTCATCCAGCGCATCGATCAGGGACTGCTGGATCCTCTGGTACAGCTTGTAATCCAGTGTATTGATCTTCACCGTTTCCCGGAAAATATCTTCAAACGCTTCGCCGATCTCCGGAACCGGGAAAGCGATGATCGTAAAGCTTCTCTCTTTTCCTATTATATACTGGTTTGTGAGCTGCGCAGACTCATTGTCCGCTGCCACCGACAGCTTCTGCTGCTTTTCGGAAAGGTGGTACGCTTCCGCCTTCGTCTCCGGCACAAAGGGTATCTCCCCGAATACCTCTACGACTGCCGGGCCTCCGTGCTCTCTGGCCTGCTGCTTATATTCCTCATACGCCGTGCGCATCACGCCCAGCTTCCGCTCGATAAATTTTTTGTCGAGATAGATCGCATTGTCCGCCCTGTGGTCATAATCGAACTGCTTATTCGGGACAGCCCCCGTATAACCGATCCGAAGGTGCTGACGCTTATTCACCGTACTGACCGCCGCACGGTAGATCACTGGCTGCAATCCCATTTTTTCAAAATTCTGCACCGCTTTTCGGATCATCCGCTCGAAGCCCAGATTGTAGCGGATGTTGACGGTCTTCTTAATGGAAATATCCTTTCCTCCCATCAAAAATCCGATCCGGTAGCCTTCCGTATACGTATCCGCCATCGCCGCAATGTCCTCTTCCGGCAGCGAATTCAGAAATTCCGCCGTTTTCAGTTCATTTTCTGATACGTAAACGCCGTACCGGAACATAAACCGCAGTAATTTATGTACGTAGTCCATGACT
>CAMTFT010000016.1 GCA_947071365.1 uncultured bacterium
GATGTAGCTCCGTCTCGTGGGCTCGGAGATGTGTATAAGAGACAGGTCCAGGAGCCTCGGAACGGGATACAGAGGATTTGCTTCCTTATCCGCCCGCTTCGCCATCTCCGGGATATCCTCTCTTCTGATCTCCGGAATCTTATCCGGAATATCCATCGAAGCATTCATATCCTTGATCCACTGAATGAACTCCGCGGAAGCTTTGCCGTCGCTGGCATTCCTGTCAGAAATACCGGAGAGCCTTGAAAGCTTCGCCAGCTTCCTGCTGCAATCCGTTCCATATTCCTCCAGGAAATACGGAAGGATCACCGCGTTTGCCAGTCCATGGGCAATTCCGTACTGGCCGCCCAGTGAGTGGGCTACCGCATGGACATAGCCGACATAGGAACGGGTAAACGATACGCCGGCACAGTAGGAAGCCCTGAGCATCTGGCGGCGCGCCTCGATATCGCTTCCGTCCTCGTATGCGCGCCGGAGATATTTCACGATCAGACAGACCGCTTCCTCTGACATATCCCGGGTCAGCTTGTTCGTGCTGTGGCCGATATATGCTTCCACTGCATGGGTAAGCGCATCCATTCCTGTCGTGGAGGTGAGGTGCTTCGGCAGCCCCACCGTCAGATCCGGAACAAGCACCGCGTAATCCGGGATCAGCACAAAGTCATTGATGGGATACTTATAATGTGTCTCGTCATCGGTAATAACTGCCGCCAGCGTTGTCTCGCTGCCGGAACCGGCCGTTGTCGGAATGGCAATGGACAGCGGTGTCGGACGCAGGATCTTCAGAAGACCCTTCATTTTGCTGACCGGAAGATTCGGGCGTGCCACCCTCGCGCCCACTATTTTTGCACAGTCCATGACCGAACCTCCGCCGATGGAAAGAATTGCCTGTGCGTCAATTTCATGGTAAAGCTGTGTGGCCTCCTCGATATTGCTGATCGTAGGATTCGGAACCGTTTTATCGTATACGGCAAAACGGATTCCAGCCTCCTCAAGCTTCTTCTCCAACCTCTGCGTTAGCGGATGACGGTGCGCTGTCCGGCCTGACACGATCAGCACGGAAGAGATCCCCTTCTTCTTAAGCAGCGGCGTAACGGATCCCATTCCATGGAGCAGCTTCGGCTCCTTATACGGGAGAACCGGCAACGCCAGCCAAAACGCCTTCTGATAAATACGGCAGTATGCTTTTTTCAGACTATTCATAATAATCCCTCCTGACTTTATTTTTTTCTCATAACAATTGCGGCGATGGGACATGCCTTTTCACAGATTCCACAGCCAATGCAGTTCTCTTCCTCCGCCAGATACGCGATCGTATTGATATCGCCATGATATTTTGGTTCCCTGATCTTCAGGCAGTCCATCGGGCAGTTTTCCACGCAGACAGAACATCCTGCACACGTTTTTTCATCGATATGAGGCTGCATTTTCTCTTTCACTTCAACCACCTCCTGCCGGGGACATCATGATCACCTCGTCCCCCTCCTGAAATCTGTAGTGCTTTCCCACTGATTTTCCATCTACGAGCACAAGCAGATCCTTTGCTTCTTTTTTTGTAAGGCCCGGAACGCTTTTCCATAATTCCTGTAATGTCTTCGCATTGCTTTCAAAAGAGGGCACCCCCGCCTTCAATCGCGCAACGCCGAAAATTCTCACTTTAATCTTACTCATCTCCTTTGATTTCCAGCCTTTGAAGCAGTCTTTCCGTGGGCAGGCCCCGGCGATCCCATCCTCTGGCATGATAATATACTTTTTTCAGCTTCCGAAGCGGCACTTTTGAAGCCGGATTCTTCGGGTCCTGTACTTCCTTCACAAGACGTCCCGGCAAAATATCATTTTTGGAGGTTACGCCAAAGCGCCGGTTCAGCTCACGTTCCAGGTTGTAGCCGCGCTCTCCGCACCGCACATACTTTCCAAACGGCATTTTCATCCCGGTCACATACTCAAATCCCTTCGTGTGATGGAACACCGGCAGATGGAAAAATGCGATCTCCGGAAACTTATTGATGATCCTCACCACGCAGCCGCAATACGGCAGAACCTTATTTACCGCCCTCGTGTACCAGGCATTCGGATGGTTCATAAGCGGCGACGGGAAAAACGCGTAACTCGTAAAAAGACACTGGCCCGTAGCGGAGATCATCTCCATCAGATCCTGGAACAGCATGGTCAGATCGCCTTTTCCATGGTACGTCGTCTGATCGACGGCCAGCCCAAGGCCCTCCAGAATCGTGAGATACCCTCCGTTTAAATGACAGCCGCCCCGGTTGCTCACTGCATAACCAAGGCCAAGGCCCACCGCTTTTCTCGGCTCATAGGCGGCAAGCTCCATGCCCTTTACATGGTTCGCGAACTCTTTTCCGCCGTACTTTTCCGACAGGCGCTTACTTCCCTGTGCCAGCTCCTCCCCGATGCCTTTCCGGTAAGCGATCTTTTCGAAGAGATCCATCATCCCCTCCACCTGGGAAAATTCCAGCCCGTTTTTCCAGATTCCCTTTTCATTTGCCTCCATGGCATATGCAATCGTATTCGCGCAGGAGATCGTATCCAGTCCCAGCTCATCCAGTTCATTGTTCCATTTCAGGATCGCTTCCAGATCATTATTCAGGAGCCCGCTTCCCAGAAGTACAAGCGTCTCCAGCTCCGGCCCCTTTACCTTCTTTCCGTCTATCTCAACGGTGCGGGCGCATTTGATGGGGCACGTCAGACATCCCTTATTTACGATATTGTATTTTTCTGCCAGAAACTCCCCGCTTATCTTTTCAAAATCCTCATACTCGCCATATTTATAATTCTTCGTGGCAAGCATCTGCCGCATCTGCATGGAGCTTACAAGCCCCGCCGTTCCAAGACGCGGCAACTGGTTCCCGGTCAGCGGATGCTTTTTCAGATATCGGAACCACTTCTGCGTGTGCTTCACCATCTTCTCTTTTTCCGCTACCTTTACTTCCCTGGTGCCTCCGGCACAGACTGCCTTCAGATTCATCCAGCCCATGACAGCCCCGGCGCCTCCGCGGCCGGCAACACGCTCATTCGATACGATACAGGAATACAGCACCTGATTTTCCCCGGCCGGCCCGATACAGATCTTTCCGTTTTTCCGCACACGTCCGTTCTTCATCCGCAGCTTCTCATCCAGAGCCTGCTGCGTTTCGGATGTTTTCAGTCCCCACAGATCCTGCGCGTCATGAATCTCCACCTTATCATTCTGAATTTCGATCCACGATGGAGCTTCACATCTTCCCTTCAATACCAGCGCGTCCAGCCCGGCCTTCTTCAGATAATATCCAAAATTCCCGCCGCAGTTGGAGGATGTAATATATCCCGTAAGCGGCGATATCGTAGAGATATTGAAGCGGCTGGAGCTCGGAGCCCCGGAACCCGTCAGCGGCCCCGTTGAAATAATAAGAAGATTTTCCTTCGAAAAAGCCTTTTCCGTCCCGTTCAGATTATCGTAAAGAATCTTTGCCGCCATCGTCTTTCCGCCGATAAAAAGCTCTCTCTCCCTGTCCGAGAAAGGATATTCCGTGCATTCCCTGCTGCCAAGGTCGATCTGAAGCACCTTTCCCATATACCCGCCGTATTCCGTCGGCATGATCATCACCTCTTTCTTACTTTATATATTTTCATAAAATTCTCCTGCGAAGTTCTCCCTGTGTCCGGGCAGGCTTTCTAACTGACATTGCCATCTGAACTTTCACAGTACAACACCTCATCCCCTCTGCAAATCATTCCGCCCCTCTGCACCGCCGCAAAACAACAGCTCTTCTTCAGGCGGCACTGCCTCCCATCCTGCACCCTGCTGCACTCCGGGAAACATTTCTTGCCCTTCTGCGTGATCTCCAGAAGAACATCTCCGATCCTCAAAAGGCCGCCCCGCTGCCACTTCTCCGGCATGGCTCCTCCAATGAGAATATTTTCCTGAAACCGCGAAAGGCAGAGCCCTTCTTCGTTCTCCTCTTCGATCCAGCGGCGGCATTCCTCATCCAAAATACATACCTGGCCTTTTTTACTTCCGTAATGGCAGTCGCCGCATATTCCCTTTTCCGCCTCCAGAATCAGCCTTTCCTCTTCACAAAAATTTTCTCCTTTATTTTTCTGGAGCTTCAATGATATTACTGTTCCTGACATAATACGATCTCCCCGGCTCTCTCCCACGTGTATCCGCCCAGCTCCCCGAGTTTCTTGTGAAACTCGCTGCATTTCAGTATCTCAATAAACGCTTTGATAAAAGGCAGCTCAAGGAACCTGACAGGCACCGCAAAATCGTACTCTTCATCTCCCACCGGAATAAAATCAAGATTCATGGAAATGGAGGCGGAGCGGATCCCCATTCCCGCATCTGCGCTGTCACTGTCCACCAGTGCGGCAACTGCCATATGAGTAGAAGCTTCCCTGTCATAGCCCCGGATCTCCTCAGGAGCTATCCCAAGCAGTTTTAACTTATGGTCAAACAAAAGCCTTGTCCCGGCACCCTTCTGCCTGTTTACAAACCGGATTCCCTTCAGGTCTTCGATTCCCCTGATATTCAGCGTATTTCCTTTTTTCACCATGATTCCCTGCACGCGGCCCACGCCTTTGATCAGCGCCATGGGCTCCCGGAAAAGCTTTCTGATATAAGAAATGTTGTAGCTTCCCGTTTCCTCATCCAGCAGATGGATCGGTGCCAGATGTGCTTCACCGCGGCGGAGCGCCATCAGGCCGCCCATGCTTCCCACGTGGGTACTTGAAACGTTCATCCCCGGATACCGGTCCGGCATCAGATCCGCGATCACATCCAGAATCAGGTCGTGGCTGCCAATCACTACCGCTGTGCTGCGGATCTCATCGATATCGCGGTACAGCTCCACCTGTACCTTTTCCCCCGCTTCACAGCCCTCACAGTTCTGCTCGATCACACAGAAGCCGTCTGCCCTCACCAGAGACATCGCCGCTCCCGCTCCTCTGGCAAGAGGAGCCGCAACTATTTTATCTCCTACGCATCCCACTTTCACCCGGACATATTCTTTGTGTTTCAGACTGGATACCAGCCGTTTTGAAATGACCGCCTCCACCGTCTTATTCTTCTTTCCCGTCCTCTGCCCCAGATATTCGAGAACAGGCGTTACGAAATTTTCAAATCCGATAAAAGCCGACACCGGATATCCCGGCAGGCCGATAACCGGACGGCCGTTCACAATGGCTAGGATCACCGGTTTTCCCGGCTTGATCGCCACACCGTGGATCAATACCTCCCCCAGCTCACGCAGTACATGGACGGTATAATCCTCCGTCCCTGCGCTGGACCCGGCGTTGATGATCACCATATCGAATTCCTCTGCGGCACGCTTTACCGCGTCCCTGATTTTTATGTAATCATCCTCCACCGGCGCAAACCGCACAGCCTGCGCACCCTGAGAGATGATCATATTTTCAAACATGCGGGAATTGGATTCTATGATGTCGCCCTCCTTCGGCTGTGTGCCCGGCTCTATCATCTCCGTTCCCGTCGGAAAAACCGCTACCCGAGGCGTTTTTACCACCTCGATCTCCACAATGCCCGCCGACAGCAGCACTCCCACATCGATGGGACGGATGCGGTGATGTCCCGGAAGGATCATCTCCCCCGCCACGATATCCTCCCCGATAGGCCGGATATGCTGCCACGGAGCTGCCGGAGCAATGATCCTGACATGATCCTCCCGGTCTGTTTCCAGCAGGTCTTCCGCCATGATCACAGCGTCATACGGCTCCTTTATGGGATCTCCGGTATCCACGATCCTGTAATCCTCTCCCAGCACAAGCTCCACCGGATAAAATTCACTGGCATTCTCTGTACGCTCTGCCACAACGGCAATTCCGTCCATAGCCGCCGAATTATACAGCGGAGAGCAGTATTTTGCATAAACCGCCCGGCCCGTGATCCTGTTCAGGGACTCCGTCACCGGAATCACCTCATGCTCCGGCTTCACCGTTCTTCTGACCGCTTCCATGTAGAGCTCCAGCGCTTCATCCACCGGCGTCGTTTTCAGATACAGATTTCTTTTTCCCATAATGTATTCCTTTCAGACAAAATGCATCAAAACAAATGTACAAATACATGCTCGCCGCTGCGAAGCCCTTCCTGATTCACTTCCGTTAACACGTATCCATCCGCCTGTGTCAGCGTGCTCATCAGGCCGGATTTTCCGAACACCGGACGCGCCGCGTAGCCGCTCCCGGACGGTATCAGCTTCACCATCTGGCACGTTGCCCTTCCCGGCGCACCGGGAATATTGGATTCCAGTATGGCCGGGATGCACAGCTTATCCTTTTCATGAAACATCCTCTTCTGCATCCAGATGACCAGCAGCTCAAATACCATCATCGCCGCCACCGGATGGCCGGGCAGCCCTATGAGAAGCGTCCGGGACGCGTCATCCGTTCCGATGATAGTCGGTTTTCCGGGCTTAAGCGCCAGACCGTGAGTATAAACGCCCGGTTCGGCAATTTTATCGATCAGCCTGGCCGTCATGTCCTTCTTTCCCTGGGAGCTCCCGCCGGAGATCACAACAATGTCACATGTCTCAAGAGATCGCCTCAGTGCCTGTTCCAGAAGTTCCTCTTCGTCCTTAAGCGTAACAGTCTCCACTACCTCCATTCCATGCTCCCGCGCCAGTGTACAGATCGCACTGGTATTGATATCATAGACCTCGCAGGCCGTTTTTTCCTCCCCGGGGAGAACGAGCTCATCCCCCGTCGATATGACCATCAGACGCCACGGCTTAAATACCTCCACCTGCTCTTTCCCAATGGACGCAAGCACTCCGATGCTCTTTGCATCCAGCCGCGTCCCCTGATCCAGAAGAAGCTGTCCCTTTCTGGCATCCTCCCCGATCTGCACCACCGCATTTCCCGGGGAAACGGCGCTGTAGATGGCCACGCTTTTTTCGTCAAACAATTCCGTATATTCCACCATTACCATACCATCCGCCCCGTCCGGCAGCATTCCCCCGGTGGGAACATACGCGCATTCACCGCTTTTTAAGGTATGGACCGCAGGATGTCCAATAGCAACCTCCTCCACAATATCAAGAAAAACAGGGATACTCTCTCCTGCCCCCTGCGTATCTCTGGCGATCACAGCATAGCCATCAACGGTCGAACGCCTGAAATCCGGCACCATCTCCGGACAGTAGACCGGCTCAGCCAGGCATCTGCCCGCTGATTCCTGCAAAGATACTTGCTCTGTCTTTGTGAAAACATCCTGCAGGGACGATAACATTTTCTCCCTGGCCTGCTCAAGGGAATCCACCTTTAAAAACTTCATCTTCGCGACTCCTTTTCTGCGAAAAATTACCTCTTCATATCTCCCGGTACAGCGTATCAGGAATCCTCGGACACGCTATCTGGATTTCTCCGCGATCATCTCTTTGGACATAAACCGGCGGAATACTTTCATTGCTTTTTTCGGTACTTTTTTTCCTGTTTATTTTTTTTCTCCAATCTGCTATACTTGTTTTACTTATTTTTTCGATACCAAAAGGAGTACATATTATAATATGAAGCAATTCTTCCTGCGCAGGTTCTTTGTCCTGCCTCTTGTCTGCCTGGTCTGCATTTTCTGCTGCAGTTGCGGAAATCAAAATGCAGGAGACTCCGGGGATTCCAGGGAAGTCGGCACGTACACACCGGGGGAAACAAATGTCCTTGTCCCGGAATTTGGTGACGCGGATACCGTGGATGCCGGCCCTTTGACCCTTGATTTTTCCAATGCGTCCAGCGGCTATTTTATGGGAGTTCTGTCGGAGCCCGGCAAAACCGTGAATATTCAGGTAACGGGGCCCGACCAGGTTATTTACAAGTATTTTTTGAACACCGCTGACGTACGTACCGCCTTCCCTTTTACGGCAGGCGACGGTACGTACATTGTCCTGGCTTTTGAGAATGTCGGAAATGACCAGTACGCCACGCTGCTTAGCTATTCGCTGAATGTGGAGCTGAAAAGTGAATTTCTCCCATTTCTCTATCCGAACCAGTTCGTTGATTTCACGCAGGACAGCGAGGCGATCCAGCTCGCATCCGAGCTTTCCGCCGATGCCGAAACGGATCTGGACGCGCTCACAACCATCTACCAGTACGTTACGGAAAATATTACGTACGACGACGAGAAGGCCGCCACGGTGGAGACGGGCTATCTTCCCGACATCGATGACACGCTGCACACCAAAACGGGCATCTGTTTTGATTACGCCGCCCTTACGGTTTCCATGCTGCGCTCCCTGTCGATTCCGGCCCGGCTCAGTATCGGTTACAGCGGCGAGATCCGCCACGCATGGATCGATGTCTATATCGAATCGATCGGGTGGGTGAAAAATGCAGTTGAATTTAATGGAAATGAATGGAAAATGATGGATCCGACCTTTGCCTCGGCGCTTGGCAATGAACAGAACATCAGCGATTATATCGGAGACGGAAGCAATTACGTGCTTCAATACGTCCGTTAAGGAGGACTTTATGAAACAGATATTGACAGACAATGAACTTTCCGCTTTTTCAGGCCAGCTCGCCATGATCCTGCATTCCGGAATCTCTGTTCTGGAAGGCGTTTCCATCATGCACGACGATATGCCGGAGGGTGACGGCAGGGAGATCATGAGCACGGTATATGATTCTCTGGAGCAGACCGGAGATCTGGCCGAATCTCTCCGCAGCAGTGAGGTTTTCCCTGATTATTTTGTCAAAATGACGGAGATCGGTGAACGCTCCGGTACGCTGGAGGACGTCATGGACTCCCTTTCTGATTTTTACAGCCGTCAGGACAATCTGATGCGGAGTATCCGGGACGCTCTGACGTATCCGCTCATTTTGCTGGGTATGCTGCTTGCGGTGCTGATCGTGCTGATGTCCCAGGTGATGCCGGTATTCCGCGATGTATTTGACCAGCTCGGCATTGAGATGACCGGCGTTTCTTCTGTTGTCTTTCGGATCTCCAGTATCCTTCAGTACGTTTCTATCGTGCTGCTGGTTTTCATCGTAATCGTTGCCCTCACCTGCTTTTTTGCTCTGCGCACCGGCAAGGGCAAGGAAAAGCTTTCCGCCGCAGTCCTGCATCTTCCCATCGGACGGACGGTATCTGAGCTGCTGGCCTGCTCCCGTTTTTCTGACACGCTCAGCCTTGCGCTGCACAGCGGACTCGACATGGGCGAAAGCTTTGAGCTGGCCGCCAATATGACGGAGCAGAAATTATTCCGGGAGAAGACGAAGCAGGCCGAAGGATTGATCGAACAGGGAAATGACCTGGCGGACTCTCTGCGGGAAGCCGGTATTATCACGGGCCTGAACGCCCGCATGGTATCTATTGGATTTCGAACCGGTACTGCCGAGGATGCATTAAAACGCATTTCCGTGAGCTGCCAGGAGGAAGCGGACAACCGCATCCAGTCTGCTGTATCTGCATTGGAGCCGACGCTGACCGCAGTCCTCTCTGTTCTGACCGGGCTGATCCTCGTCTCTGTCATGCTTCCGCTTTTGGGAGTTATGGCGAATATTGGTTAATCTTGCTTCCTTTTCTGGGAGTTTTGGCAATATTGGTTATTTTTACTTCCTGTTTTGGAAGTTTTGGTAAATATCGGTTAACGGAGGGATTTTATGAACCGTTTTACTCAGAAAAGAACATCCTCCCATCTGCTGCGGCGCCTCGTTACCACTGCCGCTGTGTTTTGCTGTATTGCCGCCGGACTTTTCATTGGCGCATCCAAGGTGCAGGAGACAGCGGACGACAGCCAGTTGGAGAGCCTTCGCCTCGCCATTGTGCGCAGCGCTGTCCACTGCTACGCGATGGAGGGCGCGTACCCGGAAAGCCTTGATTATATCCGGGAGCACTACGGAGTATCCTGGGACTCGGAAAAATATCTTGTGGATTACGAAATTACCGGTTCCAACCTGCTGCCGGATGTGACCGTTTTTCCGCTTAAGAAAAAGGAGGGATGAGCTTGCACATAAAACAGAAAAATCATTCCATTGATTCACTTTTTTCCTTCCTGCTTCTTCTGATCTTCTGTCTTTTCTCACTTTCATTGGCGGGAATGGGCTCTGCGGTCTACAAAAACGGGACGGAGCATCTGGGAGAGAACTACACCTCCCGCACGGCCATCGCTTATCTCACGGAAAAGGTGCGCCAGCATGACCGTTTTGGTGACATTTTTGTGACCTCCGTGGAGGGGTATGAAGCTATTGGGTTTCGTGATGTGGTGGAAGGGGAGCCTGATGATGGAGCTGGTGATATGGTAGAAGGGGATTCTGATGGTGGAGCTCGTGATATGGGGGCGGGGGAGCCTGATCGCGGAGCTGGCAATACGGTAGAAGGGGATTCTGATGGCGAAGCTCACGATGTGGGGAATCGCTTTGTCACCTACGTATATTTTTATGATGGAGCCCTTTGTGAGTTGTTTGTCCGGGAGGATGTCACGCCACTTGCGAATATGGGGAGCAGAATCGTGGAGCTGGAGTCACTGGAGTTTGAGGTGGTGTCCGATGATGTACTGGAGTCCGACAATATTCCGGGCGGCAGTAAAGCATTATCTGATGATGTATTGGAATCCGACAATGTGCTGGATGGCAGTGAGGTGTCATCTGTTGATGTACTGGAATCCGGCAATGTGCTGGATGGCAGTGAGATGTCATCTGTTGATGTACTGGAATCCGACGATACACGCTTGATATCCGCTACAGCAACAAGCCGCGAGGGAAACAGCCTCTCTGTTCTGATTCCCATTCGAAGTAAATAGGAGATTTTTATTTTATGAAACGAAATTCCAGAACAGGTTCCCGCCTGTTTTTTATCGAATTCTTAATCGTACTTTTTTTCTTCCTGATCATCAGTACCGTGTGCCTGAGATTATTCGCCCAAGCGCACAGTGTTACTCAGCATTCAGAAGCGTTGTCTCATGCGCAGGTGCTGGCATCATCTGTGGCGGCGGTGATTGAGGAGGGGAAGGATGCTGCGCCCATTGCCGCGGATGATGAAATGGCTGGTCTTGTGGAAGGTGCTGCTACTATTACCTCGGATAATGCCGTATCCGGTCTTGTAGAAAGTGCCGCAACCATTGCCGCGGATAATGAAGCGGCTGGTCTTGTGGAAAGTGCCGCTACTATTACCTCGGATAATGCTGTAACCGGTCTTGTGGAAAATGCCGCATCATATTTTCCGGATGCGTCCGTTACGGAAAACGGATTTTTCATTACTTACGACCAGAATTTCAATCCCTGTCCGGCGAAAAAGGCGTTTTACACTCTGGCTGTCACAATGAAATTAGAAGACCGGAAGATTTCTGCCGATATCGTGATTGAAGCTTACGATCACTCTGTTTTGTATAAGCTTCCGGTATCCTTTTCGGTGCCGTTGACGCGAGGGGAGGTGCTTCAATGAGAAAAACTTCCGGTATTTCTCTTATGATCCTGATTTTTTTGTCGTTGTGCCTGATTACGTTTTCTCTGCTCTCCCTTTCGGGAGCCACAGCGGATGAAACGCTCAGCCAGAAAGCCGCTGACCGCACGACGGAGTATTACGCCGCTGTGACCTCAGCCAACGATATCCTCGCGGAAATTGATGCGGCGCTGGCCAGGTATCTGAAGGCGGCGGAGAGTGGTGAAGAGGCGGCTGAACGTGAAAATACCTACCTGGAAGCGTGTGCTTCCATTTCTGATACCGTGCCAGAAGCGTCCTGGAAGGACGGAAAAATTACTTTTTCTGTCCCTGTCAACGAGGATCAGGTGCTTCAGGCAGGGCTCACCGTCACGTATCCTCAAAATGAGGATGACACGCTTTACCGGATTACTGCCTGGGAGACCGTCAATACAAGAGAATGGACTGCTGACAAGTCTATGGACGTTTACCGACTGGGGGATATCGATATGAGCGATTGAGTTGCGTATAAATCTCCTGATAATATAATTGACAACTGACTTATTCAGATAAATAAGCCAACACACAGTAGAAAAAACCTGTCTCTTATACACATCTCCGAGCCCACGAGACGGAGCTACATCTC
>CAMTFT010000017.1 GCA_947071365.1 uncultured bacterium
GCAGCGTCAGATGTGTATAAGAGACAGGCAATAAATCTTATCGGCTTTTTTATCATGGGCATCGACAAAAGGAAGGCGCGGCGCGGCAAGTGGCGCATCTCCGAACGGACGCTTTTTACCATTGCCCTTCTGTTCGGCAGCATCGGTATCATGATCGGCATGTATGTGTTCCGTCATAAGACGAAGCATCTCACCTTTACGATCGGAATTCCCACTATTCTTGTGATCCAGTTCCTGCTCATCGGTCTCCTGTGTTCATGGAACGCCAAAAGAATGGGCCGTCCTGCGCAGGCCGTGGAAAATGAGCTTGCGCTGATTCAAAAGCTGGATACCGACACTATACAGTCGTTCGTCTCCTACGAAAATCTTATGAACTCTCACCTCTCCTCCGGCGCCTTAAACGATGATACAACAGAAGCAGTCAATCTTTTTTTCAAAAACTTCAAATACAATATTCACAATGAACAGATCGAGGGCGATACCGCCACTGTCAGCGTCAACATTACAAATATCGACATGCACGCCCTGGCCCAGGACGTGTGCCGCAGGATCCTGCAGGAATCCGTAGCGATCTATCCCGAGTCCAGAAGCACCACCACCGGCGACTATTACCGCCTGCTCCGGGATACGCTGGCCGAGCATACGTATGAGCCCGTTGTCACCACCGCGTATTTTCATCTGAAAAAGGACGAATCCGGATGGATCATTCTGGCGGATAAGACACTGGAGGATGAACTTGTCAGCGGTTTTATCACCTATATGAATGATCCCAAAATCCTTTCCGCATCAGAAACCGTATCGATCCACCTGGATGCCCTGAAAAACCTGTCAGCAGAACAGTGGATGGAATACCTGTCTGTTCAGGACATTTTTGCTACATACAATACAGACTATTACCAGCAGATCGATGAAGAGTACATCTCACAGCTTGCTGCGTCCTTCGACTATGAAATCATAAAATGCACCGAGGAAGATACCACAGCCGAGGTCGTGGTCAGAATCAAAAGCGTAGATATGACAAACGTACTCACCATATACAAGAAGCGCCTTCTTGATTATGCAGCAACTACGAAATCTATCCGTGACGACAGTGTTACCTTCTCAAACGAGACTTCCCGCCTCTTGCTGGAGTCCCTGAAAGAAAACGATAAGACCAGTTCGACTGATATCGATATGACTTTTCAAAACGATGGAAGGATATGGGATATCAATTTCGGAGATGAATTTACGAATGCATTGCTTGGAGATATGAGGGGAGCGATCGAGACCTTCAACTCCCTGACCCGTGAGAATCTTTCTAAACAATAAAGCAGCCTGCGGCAGACAACTCAAACATCCATGCATACCCAAAAGCCACTTAACATGCTATCTGTCTGTTGCTCACAAGAATAAAATTTGACGGCAGGCTGTAAACCTGACGGCACCCCGTATCAGACGAATCCCCTGAATCATTTCTGCAAGGAACATAAGTTCCCGACGGTACTTGGCGGGCGTATTTTGCCCGCCTATGTACCGCTTCGTGGAACTTTTAAGCGCAAGCGGTTCCTGGAAGAAACGGTTCAGGGGATTCGGCGTCCGGGTATCCACTCCACACCGGCTGCCCCTTATTCTTCTACTGCCGTCGTCTCCAGCGACAGCTCCTTAAGCTGTTTCTCGTCTACAATACTCGGCGCCTCTGTCATCAGGTCGGAAGCATCTTTCACCTTCGGGAATGCGATCACCTCACGGATGCTGTCGCAACCCGCCATCAGCATGATCAGACGGTCAAGTCCGAAGGCAAGTCCAGCGTGAGGCGGTACTCCATACTTGAAAGCATTCAGCAGGAAACCGAACTGCTCCTCGGCCTGCTCCTTCGTAAAGCCAAGCATATCAAACATCTTGTTCTGGATATCGCTCTGGAAAATACGGACGCTTCCACCGCCAAGCTCAGTACCGTTAAGCACGATATCATACGCCTTCGCCCGAACTGCTCCCGGATCGCTTTCCAGTTTATCGAAGTCTTCCTCCATCAGCATCGTGAACGGATGATGCATTGCCACGAAGCGGTTTTCTTCCTCGTCCCACTCAAGAAGCGGGAACTCCGTTACCCAGAGGAATTTATAATCGTCTTTCTTAAGAAGTCCCAGATTCTTTGCGATCTCAATACGCAGAGCGCCCAGCACATCCCAGACTACTTTATTCTTATCCGCCGCAAACAGAAGTAGGTCGCCCGGCTGTCCATCCATGGCATGTACCAGTGCGTCAAGCTCCTCTGGTGTCATAAACTTGGCGAAGGAGGATTTGTACGTACCGTCCTGATTGATAACAAGGTATGCCAGACCCTTCGCACCGTATCCCTTTGCAAACTCTACGAGAGCGTCGATCTTCTTTCTCGGCATACTTCCTTGTCCGTTGGCATTGATACCGCGTACACTTCCGCCTGCTGCCAGCGCGTTCGTAAATACGGAGAATCCGCAGTCCTTTACAATATCTGAAACGTTATGGAGCTCCATGCCGAAACGGAGATCCGGCTTGTCAGAACCGAAGCGATCCATAGCCTCCTGCCATGTCATACGCTGGATCGGAAGCGGCACATCCACGCCCAGCACGTTTTTGAACAGTCTTGCAAGAAGACGCTCATTTACATCGATAACGTCATCCACATCCACAAAGGAAAGCTCCATATCGATCTGCGTGAATTCCGGCTGACGGTCCGCCCGCAGGTCCTCATCACGGAAGCACTTTGCAATCTGGAAATAGCGGTCATAGCCGGAGCACATCAAAAGCTGCTTAAAAAGCTGCGGTGACTGCGGCAGCGCATAAAAATGTCCCGGATGCACACGGCTCGGCACAAGATAGTCCCTTGCTCCCTCCGGAGTGCTCTTGATCAGAATCGGCGTCTCGATCTCAAGGAAGCCTTCTTCTGCAAGGAAATTGCGCACCTCTGTCGTCACGCGGCTTCGAAGCATCAGATTTTTCTGGATGTCCGGTCTTCTCAAATCAAGAAAACGGTATTTCAGACGGAGTTCTTCCTTCGTCTGGCTGTTCTCCTCGATCGGGAACGGCGGTGTCTCTGATTCGGAAAGAATACGAAGCTCCGTAGCACGGATCTCAATTTCTCCCGTCTTCAGTCCTTCATTGACTGCGCCTTCACGCAGTTCCACGCGGCCTACGACTGCGATAACAAACTCGCTGCGCAGTGTGCCCGCCTTCTCGAAGCCTGCCGCTCCGATATCCTTTTCGTCAAATATAATCTGCAGCAGACCGGAGCGGTCCCGCAGGTCAACAAAAATCAAGCTTCCCAGATTTCTTCTTTTCTGTACCCAGCCCATGACAGTCACGGTCGTGCCGCAGTCTGCCTTGCTCACTTCGGTACAGCGATGAGTCCTTTTCAAACCCTTCATAGCCTCAGCCATTTTTCATTCCTCCTATATTTAAGCGAACTGTGCAGACGGTCTGCCGCCTGCACCTGCGCCTTATCTCGTCTATATAAATTTCCGCTTATCAAATGATGCTTCTATCGATTTCTGCTTATTTGTACATTTCCGCTAATATATATCATTTGCTCCGCTTCTATCAATTTCCACACATCCGTATTGTCACGCTTCTATCAATTTCCACGCATCCGTATTGTCACACGATACCTACGATACGATATAAGAAGCCAGCGCATCAAGAGAAACCTCCTGCTGCTCTCCCGTCTCCATATCCTTCACCCGGGCCTTATTTTCCTCCAGCTCCTGTGTACCGATGATCACCGTCTTTTTCGCTCCCAGCTTGTTCGCGTACTTCATCTGCGCCTTCACGCTGCGGTCCATATAATCAGTCTCCACAATGATTCCCTGTCTGCGAAGCTCGTCCACAAGACGATACGCACGACCTCTGGCCTCTTTGCCCAGGATCCCCACATACAGCTCCACCGGCTCTGCGGGCGGGAACTCTACGCCTTCCTTCTCCATAAAGTACAGAATACGCTCGATACCCATACCGAAGCCCACCGACGGGATATCCTGCTTCTCATCGATCTCATGGATCAATCCATCGTACCGGCCGCCGCCGCATAAGGTAAATCCATTGGAATCCACGAATTCAAACACGGTCTTCGTATAATAGTCAAGTCCACGGACAATTCCCGTATCCACCGTATATTCAATTCCCATCTCGTCCAGCAGCGCCTTCAGCTCCTCAAAATGCTCCCGGCACTCGTCGTCGAGATACTCTATCGTTCTCGGTGCATGTGCGACGATCTCCTTACATGTGTCCACCTTACAGTCGATCACACGAAGCGGATTCTTCTGCATACGCTCCCGGCAGGTCGGACAAAGTCCGTCCTCATGTTCCTTCAAATAAGAAAGCAGCGCATCATTGTACGTCTTTCTGCAGTTTTTGCAGCCGATGCTGTTGATATGCAGCTTTGCATCCTTCAGTCCGAGCTTGCCGATCAGCTCTGTGATCAGCGTGATCAACTCCACCTCCGCAAGCGGACTGGAAGAACCGACGAATTCCACACCAAACTGATGATGCTGTCTGAGACGTCCGCTCTGGGGCTTCTCATAGCGAAATGCCTGCGTCACGTAATACAGCTTTGTCGGCGCAGGCTGCGCATACATGTTGTGCTCAAGATACGCCCTCATAACACCGGCAGTGCCCTCCGGCTTCAGCGTAATGCTTCTGCCGCCCTTATCTTCAAATGTATACATTTCCTTCTGCACCACATCCGTTGTCTCTCCGACACCGCGCTGAAAAAGCACGGTATGCTCGAACATCGGTGTGATGATCTCTGTCATATGGTACGTTCTTGCGATCTCCCGGGCTGTCTTTTCCACGATCGCCCTTTTGCGCATCTCCTCACCGTACCAGTCCTGCACGCCTCTGGGTGCCTGTGTAATCATTTTTTCATCCTCCTCTGTTTTACTGTTCCTGGCGGACCTCCCGCCCCAAAGATTCTTCCTGCAGACTCTACCGACGGACTCCCCGTCTCTGAGCCTCTTCCTGCAGGCTCTACTGGCGGACTTCCCGCCCCTCAGCTTTTTCCTTCTGGCTCTCCTGGCCCTTAACTTCCAGGCGCGCCAGCTTCTGTTCAAAATCCGCCGTATTTAAAATATGGTCAAGATTTTCCCTGTGAACCACATTCATAAATGCCAGAAATACGCGGATATCGTAATCCTTTGATTCCTCGATCATCAGCTCCATGGCTGTATTTACATCAAATGCCTTCCGGTACGGACGATCCGCAGTAAGCGCGGCAAACACGTCACACACCCGGATGATCCTTGCCCCGATGGGGATATCGTCTCTTTGAAGATTCATCGGATACCCGGAACCGTCGCAATTCTCATGATGGAATTTTACCATATCAACGATTTCCTGGGAATACCCTCTTTTCGATAATATATTTGCACTGAGCCTTGAATGGAGCCTTACATACTTCATCTCCTCGATGATCAGCGTCTCCCCTTCATGGCCGCGGACGTATTTCGCCAGCTCCAGCTTCCCGATATCGTGCAGAAAACCGGCCACCGCCAGATTGTGGCATTCTTCCTCTGAAAAGCCCATCTGTTTTCCCACAAGATACGCCAGATTGCTGACCTTTGTACCGTGCGCCAGCTCTGTCACCACACTGGGGCGGATGATTTGATATTTTTTTCTGTACTCATGTCCCGAATTACCCATGCAGACCTTTTTTCTTCCTCTCTATCATCTCATCAATACGTTCCACGTAATTTTTGATATCCTTCACATTTTCAACGCGTTCGATCCTATCACTGGCCCATACCAGCTTCGTGGACGCACCTGCTCCCAGCGCAAGAATGCTCTGGACTTCCTCCATAATCAGAATATTGTATATTCCGGCTTTTCCTTCTCTGGCATAGCCGACATTCTCAAAATTGCCCGCCATATTTTTCTGCCGGTACAGATAATACGGATACAGGCCGGATTGCTGCGCATAGGAAAATGTCATATCCATAATCTCGCGATTGTTCGTCATGGTCATCTCTTTGTGCTCCTCTTTGAACAACCGCAGCCGCGCCGCACGCTTGACGGCCAGAGAATGCACCGTAATGCTGTCCGGATCCAGCTTTGCGAGCTCCTGCATCGTATGCTCCACCTCCGGCTTTTCCTCTCCCGGAAGGCCGACGATCAGGTCCATATTGATATTGTCGAAACCAAGCTCCCGGGCAAGATAAAATGCCTGAATAGTCTCCTCCACCGTATGACGCCTGCCTATCAGATCCAGCGTTTTCTGGTTCATTGTCTGCGGGTTGATGGAGATTCTGGTAATACCGTGAGCGCGCAGTACCTCCAGCTTTTCCCGGGTAATACTGTCCGGGCGTCCCGCCTCCACCGTGAACTCCTTTAATTTGTCAAAGCAGAAACGCTCCTCCAGCTTCGACAACAGACGTTCCATCTGATACGGCTCCAGGGTCGTGGGCGTCCCGCCGCCGATATATACGGTATTCAGCTCTTTATCTGCAAACGCATCCGATGCGTAATCAATCTCCTTGCACAGCGCATCGAGATACAGATCCACCTTATCCTTCCACAGATGCAGCGGACTTGAGCTGAAGGAACAGTACAGGCAGATACTGGGGCAAAACGGAATCCCCACATACAAGCTGTACCCGTTCTTAAAATTGATATCCTTCAGGATATGCCGCTCCCGGTTCGCAATCATAATAGCCAGCGCCGTCTTTTCATTGCTGGTATAATACGTATCCCGCATATACTGAGCAATTTCTGAATTTTTCCAGCCCTTCTCCAGAAGTGCCATGGGAATCTTGGTGGGACGTATCCCCGTAAGATTTCCCCAGGGAAGCTTCTGGCCCGTATAGGAGGAAAGCATGCGGTAAAGCAGCCGCTTCAGCTCATTTTTCGTCTCCTTGCGGTCAAGTCCCTTCGAGAGCGCAAGCTCATCCTGCAGCACGACCTTCCCGGCCGCAAAGAAGGATACGTGTATTTTCGCCGCACAATCAGCCGCGGATGATAAATCGCCGCCCACTTCGCGGGCGTCATCCGATGACTGTTCTGTATCAAGTGAGTCCCCCGATGGCCGACTGGTATCAGGGACATCAGCCGATTCATCCACATCCGTCCCCGGGACGAAAGAAATCACCAGCATCAGGGACTCATCGTTCCCCTCCTCCGGTGCTTCATCGCCGATATTACTTATGTGTACATCCTGCTCCGGGTAAAATGCCTTCACCAGGGAGTGGACGTCATACTGAAAATCCTGTCTGTTTAACTGTACTGTAATCATATGCCTTCTCTAATATGGATTATACTTTTTTTCATATCCGATGCTCGTTGACTCGTTGTGTCCCGGCAGTACAAGCGTATCCTCCGGAAGCACAAACAGCCTCGTATGAATCGCTTCATGCAGCCTGCTCATGCTGCCTGTCGGGAAATCAGTCCTGCCAACGCTGCAGCAAAACAGCGTATCACCTGAAAACAACACGGATTCCTCCGGTATATAGTAACACGCGCCGCCCAATGTATGCCCCGGCGTATGCAGTACGTGAACCTGCATACCTGCCAGCTCTGCGATCTCTTTGTCATGGAAAAAACGGTCTGCCTTCACAGTGAAGCCTCTTCCGAACATCATCGACAGATTTTTCTCCTCGCTCTCACAGACCTCCTGCTCCTGATCGAGCACACAGACCGGTATCCCGTATTTTTCGCGCAGTGCATCCACCGCGCCGATATGGTCAAAATGGCCGTGCGTCAGAAGCACTGCTTCCGGCACTGCACCCATATCCTCTATCTTACTGATGATCCGCTCCGGTGATGATGCCGGGTCGATGATCAGCAGCTTTTTTGTCTCCCTGTTCATGGCAAGATAGCAGTTCGTCGCCATCATGCTCAGAACCATTGTCTCTATCTGAAGATTCTTCATAAACCTTACCCTTTCAGCCGGTGGTTCGCTCTACATCCAGTACGCTCTCCACCTGACGGATCTTCTCGATCAGATAATTCAAAGTACCCTTGTCTGACACCTCAAAGGACATTGCGATCGTAGCAATTCCCTGTTTGCTGGTGCGGGAATTCACAGAACTGACATCGATCTTCCGCTCCGTAAATATCTTTGTGATATCCACCAGAAGACCAGTACGGTTGTTGCAGTAGATCATGATCTCCGCCAGATACAGTCCCTTGTCCCCGGCCTGTGCCTCCTGCTGCCACTCCGCATCGATGAGACGGGCGCGTTCCTCCTCCGGGAGGTTGATGATATTGATACAGTCCGTGCGGTGGACCGTAACACCACGGCCCCTTGTCACGAATCCCACGATCTCATCTCCCGGGATCGGACTGCAGCATTTTGCAAAACGCACGCTGACATCATTGATGCCCTGAACGGTGATCCCGCCTTTGGATTTCTTCACCCGGACGGGAGACGTTTCCTTCGCATTCTGCACAGCCTCAATGATCTGCTCATCCGTAATATCCTTTTTGTGATCCTGCTCGTAGCCCTCCAGAAGCTTATTGACCACCTGGCCTTCCTTCAGGCCGCCGTGTCCCAGCGCTGCCAGCACAGAATCCCAGTCCCGAAAGCCATACTTCGTCAGTACACGACTGATGTACTCCGGCCTCATGATGTCTGACTGGACGATTCCCTTCGCCTTGCAGTATGAGGAAAGCATTTCCTTCCCCTTGATGATATTGTCTTCCTTCAGCTCCTGCTTGAACCACTGGTTGATCTTGTTCTTCGCCTGAGAGCTCTTGACGATCTTCAGCCAGTCACGGCTGGGGCCTCTGGAATTCTGCGACGTAATGACCTCGATACGGTCTCCGTTCTGGATCACGTAATCGATCGTCACCAGCTTACCGTTGACTCTTGCCCCGATCATGCGGTTGCCCACCGCACTGTGGATGCTGTACGCAAAATCGATAGGTGTCGAACCGTTCGGAAGATTCTTGACATCCCCCGACGGGGTAAAGCAGTATACACTCTCGGAGAACAGGTCGAAATCGCTCTTCAAAAGGCTCATGAACTCCCGGTTGTCCGACATCTGCCAGTCCAGCACCTGCCGCAGCCAGCTCAGCTTTTCTTCCTCGCTCTTCGTATCTCCCTTTTTGCCGTCGGCCACCTCTTTGTATTTCCAGTGCGCGGCAATACCGTACTCTGCCGTCCGGTGCATCTCAAAGGTACGAATCTGTATCTCAAAGGGCGTTCCGTTCGGGCCGATCAGCGTCGTGTGCAGAGACTGGTACATATTCTGCTTCGGCATCGCGATATAATCCTTAAAACGCCCTGGAATCGGCTTATACATCTCATGGATCACGCCGAGGGCGGCGTAGCAGTCCTTCACCGTATCCACAATAATACGGACTGCGAACAAATCGTAGATCTGATCCAGCGTCTTCTGCTGGTTCACCATCTTCTTATATATACTGAAAAAGTGTTTGATACGGCCATCGATCTGCGCCTTGATCCCGGCGGCCTCGATATGGCTGCTGACCTCGCTAACAATGCTGTTGACCAGCGCCTGCCGCGCATCCTTTTTCAGCGCTATTTTCTCTACAAGGTCGTAATAGACCTCCGGCTCCAGATATTTGAGGGACAGATCATCCAGCTCGATCTTTATCTTGGAAATACCAAGCCGGTGAGCGATCGGAGCGTAAATATCCATGGTCTCCCGGGCCTTTTCCTTCTGCTTCTCCGGGCGCATGTATTTGAGCGTACGCATATTGTGAAGCCGGTCGGCAAGCTTGATCAGAATAACGCGGATATCCTTCGCCATCGCCAGGAACATCTTGCGCAGGTTTTCCGCCTGCACCTCCACCTTATCCGCAGAATAAGACAACTGTCCCAGCTTTGTGACACCGTCCACCAGAAGCTCCACCTCTTCGCCGAACTCTTCCTTTAACTGTTCGGAGGTCATCACCGTGTCCTCCACCACATCGTGCAGAAGTCCGGCAACGATCGTCTCCTTGTCCAGCTCCAGATCCGCCAGGATGATCGCCACGCACAGCGGATGAATAATGTACGGCTCACCGGATTTTCGCATCTGATCCTTATGCGCCTCATTTGCAATCTTATATGCCTTTTCAATCATCGAGATATCATCTGACGGGTGGTACTTCCGAACACCATTGATCAGCTCCTGATACAGGATATCAGGGCTCGTAAAGTCCTCCATCGTTTTCACGCTGGCATCCGCTCTCTTTATCTCTTCGATTTTCTCCTGCTTCGTTCTCGTATCTATCGCCATAGGTCCACCACTTCGTCTATTATTTTCCTTCGTAACAGATTACTGACTCCACATCATACCCTGCAAGCTTTTCACGGCCCTTAAGACCTGCCAGCTCCATCAGGAAAACTACCTTAACAACTTCGCCCCCAAGCTGCTCGATCAGCTTGATGGCTGCCTCGATCGTTCCGCCTGTCGCGATCAGGTCGTCGATCACAACAACCTTCTGGCCCGGTTTGATCGCATCCTTGTGCATCTCAATCTCAGCCGTGCCGTACTCCAGCGCATATTCCATGGATACCGTCTCGCACGGCAGCTTGCCCTTCTTCCGAACCGGAACGAACGGCTTATGCATGTTGTACGCAACTGGAACACCAAAAATGAAACCACGGGATTCAGTACCTGCCACAACGTCAAAATCCACGCCTTCCAGCTTCTCCTGTATCAGGTCAATGGAAAGCTTCAGGCCCTCCGCATCCTGCAGAATGCTGGTCACATCTCTGAAAATAATACCTGGTTCCGGAAAATCCGGAATGCTTCTTACATACTCTTCAATCTTTTTCATCTTTCCCGCTCCTTCCATGCTTCATACGTATCCATCTTGAATCATCGTAAATTAGCATCTTTTTGGGTGTCTTATCCGTGTATGCTTTGTATGACAGAATACACCCATTCGTTAAAGTATACCATTTTCCCTTATTTTTCGCAATACTGTCTGGAAAGAATCCGGCGGTTTGGGCACGCTGGCTACGCGGACAGAGTTGGTTATCCGGACAGAACTGGCTGCGTGGACAGGGTTGGCTGCGCGGACAGAACTGGCTACCCGGACGAGCTGGCTGCGCGGACAGGGTTGGTTATCCGGACGGCGATGCCATGAATCGTTTCCTCCAGGGACCGCTTGCGCTTAAAAGTTCCACGAAGCGGTACGTAAGCGAGCAAAATACGCTCGCTAAGTACCGTCGGGAACTTATGTCCCTTACGGAAAAGATTCATGGCATTCGCCTGTTCGTTTGAAAGCGAATAGTCCGTAAGCTGCGGCAATGTTGTTTGGGCAGCGGTAGCAGTACTAAACCAGCTAATTGGCTAGGAAGTAGCAGTACTAAGCCAGTTAATTGGCTGGGAAGCAGCAGTACTAAGCCTGCTAATTGGCTGGGAAGATACACGCTTCCTGTCCAGGGTCAGTTCGAAAGCTACCATACTCTCTAAGTCAGTTATGAGAAGAAACGCCGGTACAGCCAGGAGATTCCGGCTATGATCAGGATGACTGGCAGCAGCTTCCAGAGGATCGCAAAGACGGTTCCAAGCACGAGGAAGAGAATAACTACTACAGCAAGCAAGAGCAGGCCGCCTTTTATCTGAAAGCTGTGTACTTTCATTCTGTTTCCGAAGGATTCGCCTCTGCCTGCAGTGTCTTCCTGATATATGCCGTCTGCATCTTCTGTGTAAATCGTTTCCCGGGATTCGTAGATTCCTTCCTCCCGCTGCTGGTCTACCTGCAAGATCGTTTTTGCGATCAAACGCGGATCGCCCAGGTCTAAAAGCACCTGCTCTTCACTTTTTCCGGTCTGGATCTCTCTGCTTATATAATCTTCATAGTATCGGATGTTATCCAATACTTCCTGCTCTGAAAGCTCCCGTCTGAGGGAACGTCCGAGAACTGTCTCTTATACACATCTGACGCTGCCGACGACTTAATAGGTGTA
>CAMTFT010000018.1 GCA_947071365.1 uncultured bacterium
ACCTATTAAGTCGTCGGCAGCGTCAGATGTGTATAAGAGACAGATACAAGAGCATGTAATGAGCGAAAGGAGTATGTATGAGCAGTAAAATAACGATTATTGGAGCAGGAAGTGTAGGTTCAACGATTGCGTATACCTTGTCTGGGATGGACATTACATCAGAGATCGTGATGATCGATATCAATAAGGAAAAGGTAGCGGGTGAAGTCATGGATATCGAGCAGGGAACGTGTTTCCGCAACCCGATTTCCATCAAAGCCGGAGAGTACGAGGATGCGAAGGATTCTGATATTGTCATAATCACATCAGGAATCGCCCGCAAGCCGGGGCAGACAAGGCTTGAGCTGACCCAGACGAACGTAAATATTCTGAAGGACATCACGCCGGAAATCGTAAAGGCGGCTCCGAATGCCATTTATATCATCGTGAGCAATCCAGTGGATATCATGACCTATGTATTTGCCAAAATATCGGGAATTCCGGAGAACCGCGTGATCGGTTCCGGTACGCTCCTTGACACGGCGCGTCTGCGTTTCGGCCTGTCCGAACATTTCAAGGTGGCGCAGAAGAACATACATGCTTACGTATTCGGAGAGCACGGTGATACCTCCTTCATCCCGTGGACCGGCGTTTATATTTCCGGAGCAAGTGTGGATGAATACTGTGAGCTGATGCAGAATATCGGAAAAGACGTAGAGAAGCTGGATAAAGAAGCGATGCTGAAATATGTGCAGAAGTCCGGCGGACAGATCATTGCCAACAAGGGCGCTACGTTCTATGCCGTTGCGAATGCTGTCTGTAAATTATGTGAGATCGTTCTTTCTGCCTCCGATTCCATCGCGACAGTGTCCTCTATGATGCACGGCGAGTACGGAATCGAGGACGTATGTATCAGTACACTGACCCTTGTAGGCCCGAACGGAATCCAGGGCAAGGTGCCGATGCGCATGAATAAAGAAGAGACTGCGAAGCTGAAAGCCAGCGCCGATGCGCTGAAAGCTGTAATCGCGCAGATCGAATTATAGTTCAGTAAGTTAGTTAAGCCAGCCAACAAACAGCAGGGAAGAACTCCGCACTGCGAAGTTCCTCCCTGCGTCCTGACTGCCCGCTAACTAACAACACCGTTTTACTAAATATAAGGAAAGGAAACAGGACTATGAAGTACAGTTATTATCCGGGATGTACGCTTCGTACAAAGGCAAAAGAGCTGGATGATTATGCCAGAGCCTGCGCGAAGGCGCTGGGCTTTGAACTGGAAGAAATAGAGAACTGGCAGTGCTGCGGCGGTGTCTATCCGCTGGGAACGGATGAGATCGCCACGAAACTTTCTTCCGTCCGGGCGCTGAACGAGGCGAAGGAAAAAGGGCAGGAGCTGGTGACGATCTGCTCTGCCTGTCATCACGTGATCAAGCGCGTGAATGACGATATGAAGTATGTGGATGATATCCGCACGAGAGCCAACAACTACATGAAGCTGGATGAGCCGTATGCCGGAGAGACGAAGGTGCTGCATTATCTGGAGGTGCTTCGGGACAGAGTCGGTTTCGATACGCTGAAGGAAAAGGTGGTCAATCCCCTGAAGGGCAAAAAGATAGGCGCATATTACGGCTGCCTGCTGCTGCGGCCTGGGAAGATCTTACAGTTTGACAACCCGGAAAATCCGAAGATCATGGAGGATTTCATCCGGGCGATCGGGGCGGAGCCGGTCATCTATCCGTACCGCAACGAGTGCTGCGGCGGTTACATATCACTGAAAGAAAAAGAGATGTCATCGAACATGTGCGGCAAGATCATGGACAGTGCGGAAGGCTTTGGCGCAGACATGCTGATCACGGCATGTCCGCTTTGCATGTATAATCTGAAGAAGAACGGCAGCAGTGAGCTGCCCGTATATTACTTTACGGAACTGCTGGCAGAGGCCCTCGGAGTGAAGGAGGAGGTGGAGCACGCATGAGTACAGCGAAAAAACAGGCTGAGATGATCAAAGAGATCAGCGGCGTCAATCCACTGAAATGCATGAAGTGCGGGAAATGCTCCGCAACGTGTCCCTCCTTCAATGAAATGGATATCAAGCCGCATCAGTTCGTATCGTATGTGGTGAATGAAGACATAGAAGCGCTGGTGAATTCAAAATCCCTGTGGAAGTGCCTCTCCTGTTTTGCCTGCGTGGAGCGGTGCCCGAGAGACGTAAAGCCGGGCAAGCTGATCGACGCGGCAAGACAGCTCGTGGTTCGCCAGAAGGGGCAGAATTACCTGACAGCAGATGAGATCCCCGAGCTGCTGGATCCGGAGCTTCCACAGCAGTTGTTAGTCAGCGCATTCAGAAGATACAGGAGGTGAGAGGGGTGCAGAGAGTTGGAGTATTTGTCTGTCATTGCGGAAGCAATATTGCCGCAACGGTGGACGTAAAAAAAGTCGTGGAAATGATGCGGATGGAGCCGGGCGTTGTTCACGCGGAGGATTACCAGTATATGTGTTCTGAGGCCGGTCAGGCGAAGATCGCGTCAGCCATTCAGGAGAAGGGACTGACGGGAATCGTGGTCTGCTCCTGTTCCCCCCGGATGCATGAGGCGACCTTCCGGAAGGCTGCTGAGCGCGCAGGGCTGAACCCGTACATGGTGGAGATCGCGAATATCCGTGAGCACTGCTCCTGGATTCACAAGGATATGGAAGAGGCTACGAAGAAGGCCGTGATCCTTGCCCGGGCAGCCGTTGCAAAGGTGAATTTAAACACTTCTCTGAAGCCGGGCGAGAGCCGCGTGACGAAGCGCGCGCTGGTGATCGGAGGCGGTATCGCAGGCATCCAGACGGCGCTTGATATCGCAGAAGCGGGATACGAGGTGGATATCGTGGAGAAGACACCGAGTATCGGAGGAAGGATGTCACAGCTTGATAAGACCTTCCCGACGCTGGACTGTTCCGCATGTATCCTCACCCCGAAGATGGTGGAGGCGGCAGCCCATGAGAAGATTACGATCTATACATACAGTGAAGTGGAAAAGGTATCCGGCTTTGTTGGAGACTTTACCGTAGATATCCGCAAAAAGGCGAGAAGCGTGGATATGGACAAATGTACAGGCTGCGGAGTCTGTCAGGAAAAGTGCCCGTCGAAAAAGGCTCCCAGCGAGTTCAACCGGGGACTGAATACGAGAAGCGCGATCTATACGCCGTTTGCCCAGGCGATTCCGAACGTTCCCGTCATCGACCGTGAGAACTGCATCAAGTTCAAAACAGGAAAATGCGGTGTCTGTGCAAAGGTATGCCAGGCCGGTGCCATTGATTACGAGCAGAAGGACGAGATCATAACAGAAAAATACGGCGCAATCGTCGTTGCCACAGGCTTCGATATGATTAAGTTGGACAATTACGACGAGTACGCGTACAGCCAGAGCAAGGATGTCATCACCTCCCTGGAACTGGAGCGTATCATGAATGCGGCAGGCCCGACAAAGGGCCATCTGGAGCGTCTCTCCGACGGAAAACCTCCGAAGGAGATGGTATTTATCCAGTGTGTCGGAAGCCGCTGCGCAGACGACAGAGGAAAGAGCTACTGCTCCAAGATCTGCTGTATGTATACGGCAAAACACGCCATGCTGATCCGCGATAAGTATCCGGACGTGAATGTCACGGTATTTTATATTGATGTGCGTACACCGGGCAAGAATTTTGACGAGTTCTACAGAAGAGCGGTGGAGCAGTACGGCGTAAACTACATAAAGGGCCAGGTCGGCAAGGTGATCCCGCAGCCGGATGGAAAGCTGCTGGTTCAGGGCGTTGACCTTCTGGACAACCGGCAGATATTAAAAGAAGCAGATATGGTAGTGCTGGCGGCAGCGATCGAGCCGAATCCGGATGTCCGCAGGATCGCGACGATGCTGACGGCAAGTATCGATACAAACAATTTCCTGACGGAGGCGCACGCAAAGCTTCGTCCGGTGGAATCACCGACGGCTGGTATCTTCCTGTCCGGCGTATGCCAGGGGCCGAAGGATATCCCGGAGACGGTAGCTCAGGCCGGAGCGGCGGCAGTCAAGGCCATCGGACTTCTGGCAAAGGATAAGCTGCTGACGAATCCGTGTACGGCCCAGGCGGATGAGCTGATGTGTAACGGATGCTCTACGTGTGCAAATGTCTGCCCATACGGCGCGATCACGTATGAAACGCGCCTCGTAAATGACCACGGAATCCGGGAAGAGCGAAGGATCGCAGTCGTGAACAATGCGCTTTGCCAGGGCTGCGGTGCATGTACCGTTGCCTGCCCGTCCGGTGCAATGGACCTGCAGGGATTCTCCAACAGACAGATAATCGCGGAGGTGGATGCAATATGTCGATAGAAGCAAAGAACGAATTCAGACCGAAGATCGTAGCGTTTTGCTGTAACTGGTGCAGTTACGCAGGGGCTGATCTGGCAGGAAGCAGCCGCCTTTCCTATCCGGCGGATGTGAAGATCATCCGCGTGCCGTGTTCCTGCCGTGTAAATCCCATGTTTATCCTCCGGGCCTTCGAAAAAGGCGCAGACGGCGTGATCCTCTGCGGCTGCCATCCGGGAGACTGCCATTACAGCACCGGAAATTATTATGCGAGAAGGCGAATGACACTGCTGTTTTCCATGCTGGATTATATCGGAGTGGAGAACGGACGTACCCGCGTGGAATGGGTATCCGCTGCTGAGGGCGTAAAATTTTCACAGACCATGAATGAGTTTGTGGAAAAGATCCGTTCCCTCGGCAAGAACGTGAGATTGGGGGATTTGCGATGCAGGAATTGATCAACCGGATAAAAGAGCTGCTGGCGGACGGAACCGTGGCAAGAGCCCTTGGCTGGAGGGCCGGAGATCTGCCGTACAATCCTGAGCCATCTTACTTTGAGACAGAGGAATCTTTGCAGGAGTTTGTTTATAACGGATTCTGCGGAGCAAATTTAAGCAAATATATGATCGAGGCTTCGAAGCTGGAGGGAAAGACTCTTGTCTGTCTGAAGCCGTGTGATACATACAGCTTCAACCAGCTTCTGAAGGAGCACCGCATTGATCGGGAAAAAGCGTACATTATCGGTGTGGGATGCAAGGGCAAGCTGGATATTGAAAAAATCAGAAAACAGGGCATCAAGGGAATCGAGAAGATCCAGGGCGCCGAGCTTACGGATGAGTGTGATACCCTGACGATCCAGACTATTTACGGAGAAAAGACGTGCGCCTATAAGGAAGGTATGCTGGAGCGGTGCCACGTCTGCAAGGGAAAAGAACACAAAATTTATGATGAGCTGATCGGTGAGTCAAAGGATACGAAGGATGCGGACCGCTTTGAGGAGGTAAGGCGCATCGAAGCGATGTCTCCGGAAGAAAAATTTGCTTTTTTCCAGAGCGAGCTCAGCAAATGTATCCGCTGTAACGCCTGCCGGAACGTCTGTCCGGCCTGCAGTTGCCGCAAATGCGTATTCGACAGCACGAAATTTGACAGCACCCAGAAGGCGAATGTGGATTCCTTCGAAGAGAAGATGTTCCATATCATCCGGGCGTTCCACGTAGCCGGAAGATGTACGGACTGCGGCGAGTGCAGCCGCGTGTGCCCGCAGGGTATTCCGCTGCACCTGTTCAACCGCAAGTTCATAAAGGACATTGATGAGCTGTACGGCGAGTATCAGGCAGGGGAGGATGCAGAAGCTCTGGCTCCGCTGACAGACTTCACATTTGACGACGCAGAACCGAGCATTGTAGGAAAGAGAGGGTAACGTATGTATAAGATTGCAAAAGAAAATCTGCCCGCACTATTCCGACTTATTGCAGCAGAGCAGGAATTATATTTGCCTGTAAATGTCAGCGGCCAGGTGAATTTCGGGGCCTGGACGGAGGATGCACAGGTGGATCTCGACACACTTAAGACTGTAAAATCCCCGAAGGATGCGTTTTTCCCTCAGAGCGAGAACCTCTACACAGTGGTAAAGGACGGGAGAAAGCTCAGTATCCATCCTGAAAAATTAAAAGATCAGAGCTTTGTAGTATTCGGCATGAAATCGTGTGACGTAAAGGGGCTGGAGGTATTGGATAAGGTATTCCTCTCCGACCCGGTGGATACGTTCTACGCATCAAGAAGAGAGCACGGCACCATCGTAGCCATGGCCTGTCATGAGCCGGAGGAATCCTGCTTCTGCAAGGTATTCGGTGTGGACTGCGCCGAGCCGTCCGCGGATGTGGCGGTATGGATGGTGGAGAATGTGCTGTACTGGAAAGCGCTCACCGAAAAGGGCGAAGCGCTGACAAAGGCTGCGGAAAGCCTTCTGGAAAACGCGGACGCACAGGAGGAAGCATCTCTGGAAACAGAAAAAGCTGCGATCCGCGGTATTGTAGAGAAGTTGCCGTACTCGAATCTCTCTTTGGAGGGCTGGAACGGAGACGCGCTTTCAGAAAAATTTGATTCTCCGCTGTGGGAGAGCTTATACAAGCCGTGCCTTGCCTGCGGAACGTGTACCTTCGTTTGTCCGACGTGCCAGTGCTACGACATCAAAGATTACGATACGGGACACGGTATCCAGCGATATCGCTGCTGGGATTCCTGTATGTATTCTGATTTCACGATGATGGCTCACGGCAATAACAGAACGAGCCAGATGCAGCGTTTCCGCCAGAGATTTATGCACAAGCTTGTATATTTCCCGGCGAACAATGACGGGATGTATTCCTGCGTCGGCTGCGGCCGCTGCGTGGAGAAGTGTCCCGCATCGCTGAATATCGTGAAAGTCATTAAGAAATTTGCGGAGGACGCAGCGAAAACTGCGGCCGGAAATGCAGCGAAAGGTGCGCTGGAAAATACGTCAAAGAGAGCAGGAGGTGAGCAGTGATGGGCGAACAGAAGCAGGAAGCGGCAGTACACGAATGCAACTGCCATAAGAATTACACATTGGATACGTTGATTCCGAAGATCGGCGTCATCACTGACATCCGCCAGGAAACGCCGGATGTAAAGACGTTCCGGGTGAACGCTCCGGAGGGCGGCAAGCTTTTTGAACATATGCCGGGACAGTGCGCCATGGTCTGTGCGCCGGGCGTCAGCGAGGGAATGTTTTCCATCACGTCTTCGCCTACGAATAAAGAATATCAGGAATTCAGCATCAAAAAATGCGGGATGCTGACGGATTATCTTCACAGCCTTCAGGTGGGAGATGAGATCACGGTCCGCGGGCCGTACGGCAATTATTTCCCGGTGGAGACAGAATTAAAGGGCAAGAACCTGCTTTTCATCGCAGGAGGTATCGGCCTTGCGCCGCTTCGTTCCGTGATCAATTACGTGCTGGACAACAGGGAGAATTACGGGACTGTGGATATCCTGTACGGTTCCCGTTCCGCGGACGATCTGGTGAAGCTGCAGGAAATACAGGAAGTCTGGATGAAGGCGGAAGGTGTCAATGTATATCTGACCATTGACCGTGAGCAGGAAGGCTGGGACGGCCATGTGGGCTTTGTTCCGTCTTACTTAAAAGAGATCGGTTTTACTACGGATAAGGTGGCTCTGGTGTGCGGACCGCCTATCATGATCAAGTTTGTACTGGCAGGACTTGGGGAGCTTGGTTTTACCCGGGAACAGGTATATACCACGCTGGAGCTGCGCATGAAGTGCGGAATCGGAAAATGCGGCCGGTGCAATGTCGGTTCCAAGTACGTCTGCAAGGACGGGCCGGTATTCCGTTTTGACGAGCTTGACGAATTACCCAGTGAGTATTAAGAAAGGACGGACAGATTATGGAACAGATGGTGAATGTATATTTTTTCGGTAAAAAATACAGCGTACCGGCGGAGCTGACCATTATGACGGCAATGGAATATGCCGGATATACCCTGAAAAGAGGCTGCGGCTGCCGCCACGGCTTCTGCGGCGCATGTGCGACGATTTACAGGATCAAGGGAAAGAATGAACTGAAAACGTGTCTGGCCTGTCAGACTCAGGTGCAGGAGGGCATGTATGTGGCGAGCATTCCGTTCTTCCCGACGGATAAGAGAACGTACGATATCAATGAGATCAAGCCGAATCAGCAGATCATGATGGAGTTGTACCCGGAGATCTACAGTTGTATCGGCTGCAACGCATGTACGAAGGCGTGTACGCAGGATCTGAATGTTATGCAGTACATCGCTTATGCCCAGAGAGGCGAGCTGGAAAAATGCGCGGAGGAATCCTTTGACTGTATCAGTTGCGGCTGCTGCAGCGTAAGATGCCCGGCGGAGATCTCTCATCCGATGGTGGGTCTTCTGGCAAGACGTCTTACCGGAAAGTACATCGCGCCGGAATCAGAGCATCTGAATCACTGTGTGGAGGAGATCCACGCAGGCGCTTACGATGATCTGATCGAGCAGATCATGCAGAAGCCGATTACGGAGATGCAGGAACTTTACAACAACAGAGAGATTGAGAAATAAGGAGGGATATTCATGTTTACACCAGAAATGCTCGAGTCTGTAAAAAAAGTAGAAGCTACGAGAGCAGAACGTATGAAGACAGAACCACGGCGTATGACGGCGGACGAAAAGGATGCCCTTCTGAAAGCATACCATCCTGATTACAGGGAAGACGGATTCGCAGAAATCAAGATCGGGCCGAATAAGGGCCAGAAGGTGCCGAGTGAGCTGGGACACCTCCTTCACTCCAACAGCCGTCTTCTGAATGTGGATATCGACCTGAATAAGGTGGATTACGATGTGGATGTGCTGGTCATCGGCGGCGGCGGCGCGGGAGCATCCGCGGCCATCGAGGCTCATGAGGCCGGAGCGAACGTCATGATCGTGACGAAGCTTCGTATCGGTGATGCCAATACCATGATGGCAGAGGGCGGCATTCAGGCTGCTGACAAGGAAAATGATTCCCCGGTACAACATTATCTTGACGCCTTTGGCGGCGGTCATTTTGCCGCAAGGCCGGAGCTTTTGAGAAGGCTCGTTATGGAGGCTCCCGATGCGATCCAGTGGCTGAATAAGCTGGGAGTCATGTTTGACAAGGACGCGGACGGCAGGATGGTGACGACCCACGGCGGCGGAACCTCCAGAAAGAGAATGCATGCCTGCAAGGATTATTCCGGTGCGGAGATCATGCGTACACTGCGGGACGAGGTGCTGAACCGTCAGATTCCGGTGGTGGAATTTACCTCCGCTGTAGAGCTGATCAAGGATGACAGAGGACTGGTGGCAGGAGCCGTCCTGCTGAATATGGAGACAGATGATTATCTCGTGGCAAGGGCAAAGACAGTCATCATTGCGACGGGAGGAGCCGGACGGCTGCATTACCAGAATTTCCCGACCTCCAATCACTACGGGGCAACGGCGGACGGACTGATCCTCGGATACCGCGCAGGCGCGCCGCTGCTGTATCAGGATACGATCCAGTATCACCCGACAGGCGTGGCATATCCGTCACAGATTTTCGGTGCGCTCGTTACGGAGAAGGTGCGTTCTCTGGGCGCTATGCTGGTCAATGCGGAAGGCGAAGCGTTTATGCATCCGCTGGAGACCCGTGACGTATCTGCGGCATCTATTATCCGCGAGTGTTCTGACCGCGGCAAAGGCGTGACGACACCGCTTGGAAGCGGCGTATGGCTGGACACCCCGATGATCGAGCTCATCGGCGGTGAGGGAACGATTGAGAAGCGTATTCCGGCGATGCTGCGTATGTATATGAACTACGATATCGATATGAGAAAATTGCCGATCCTCGTATATCCGACGCTTCATTACCAGAATGGCGGGCTGGAGATCGGCGGCGACGGTTTCACAAAGGTGATCGACAACCTGTTGGTGGCAGGAGAGGCTGTAGGAGGAATCCACGGCAGAAACCGTCTGATGGGCAATTCTCTGCTGGATATCATCGTATTTGGCCGCAACGCAGGTAAGGCTGCGGCAGCAAAAGCAAAGAACGTGGAGCTTGGCACACCGTCCCTGAAGCATATCGAGGATTATGCGAAGGAGCTGGAGAAGGCGGGCGTGAAGTCAGACGATGTTTCGCCGCTGCTGCTGCCGAAGTACGCGAGACACGGGCGGTAAGATAGCCTCAAGTGATAACTGCAAGTGTGAGATAGAAAGCAGCCGCAGACGGTGCAGGGCCGTTTGCGGGGAATAAGCGCTCCGGCAGGCCTGTCGGGATGCCGGAGCAAAACAGAAAGGAGTGACTGCTGTGCGTGAAATAAATGTGAGCCAGCTTACAGACGTGATCGAGAAGCTCTGTATCGAGGCGAATGAGCATCTCCCGGAGGATGTGAAGTGTGCGATCAAAAACTGCCGCGCCTGCGAGGACGGCGAGATCGCCAAAGGAGTGCTGGATAATATTATTGAGAATTTCGAGATTGCAGACAATGAGTGCGTGCCGATCTGCCAGGATACCGGTATGGCATGTGTATTTCTGGAGATCGGGCAGGACGTTCATCTTGTAGGTGGAAATCTTGCAGACGCTGTGGACGAGGGCGTTCGCCGGGGATATGACAGGGGATACCTGAGAAAATCCGTGGTAAAGGATCCGGTTCGCCGGGGAAATACGGGAGACAATACACCGGCCATGCTCTACACGGAGATTGTTCCGGGTGAAAACATTAAGGTGACAGTCGGCCCGAAGGGCTTCGGAAGCGAAAATATGAGTGCGATCCGTATGTTCAAGCCCTCCGCGGGACTGCAGGGCATCAAGGATTTTATCCTTGAGGTAGTGGAGAATGCCGGCCCGAATCCGTGTCCGCCGATGGTGGTGGGTGTAGGAATCGGAGGCACCTTCGATAAGGCAGCCCTTCTTGCAAAGAAGGCGTTGATGCGTCCCATCGATTCCTCTAATCCGGATGAATTTTATGCGGATCTGGAAGAAGAAATGCTGGAGAAGATCAACCAGCTCGGCATCGGGCCTCAGGGCTTCGGCGGCAAAACTACGGCCATCGGCCTGAACATTGAGACGCTGCCGACACACATCGCAGGAATGCCGTGTGCAGTCAACATCAACTGCCACGTGACGCGCCACAAATCGGAGGTGATCTAGGATGGAAAAACATATTACGCTGCCCCTTACAGAGGAACTGGCAAAAACGCTTCATGCAGGCGATTCCGTATATCTGACCGGCACGATCTATACCTCCCGTGACGCGGGCCATAAGAGAATGTGCGAGGCGCTGGCCCGGGGAGAGGAGCTTCCCTTTGACCCGAAGGATGCCACGATCTATTACGTAGGCCCGACACCGGCGAAGCCGGGAGCAGTCATCGGCTCCGCAGGTCCGACTACCAGTGGCCGTATGGATGCGTATGCGCCCACGATGATGTCCGTAGGCGCCAGAGGTATGATCGGCAAGGGCGCCCGTCTGCCGGAGGTCGTGGACGCGATGAAGAAATACAGCGGCGTTTATTTCGGAGCCATCGGAGGCGCCGGAGCGCTTCTGGCGAAGTGCATCAAGAGCGCGGAGCTGATCGCGTATGAAGATCTGGGCGCAGAGGCTCTTCGGAAGCTGTATGTGGAGGATATGCCGCTGGTCGTGATCATCGACAGTGAGGGAAACAATCTGTATGAGATCGGGCGGAAGGATTATCTG
>CAMTFT010000019.1 GCA_947071365.1 uncultured bacterium
ACACCTATTAAGTCGTCGGCAGCGTCAGATGTGTATAAGAGACAGATATAGAGACGGTTCCCACCGGTTCCCTGAGTCTTGATATTGCTCTTGGACTCGGCGGAGTTCCGAAGGGAAGGATCGTGGAGATCTACGGGCCTGAGTCCAGTGGTAAGACTACGGTTGCGCTCCATATGGTGGCAGAGGTACAGAAGAGGGGCGGCATTGCAGGGTTTATTGATGCCGAGCATGCCCTTGACCCGGTCTATGCAAAGAACATTGGCGTAGACATCGACAATCTGTATATTTCCCAGCCGGACAACGGCGAGCAGGCGTTGGAGATCACGGAGACCATGGTGCGTTCAGGCGCCGTGGATATCATTATTGTGGACTCTGTAGCTGCCCTCGTTCCGAAGGCAGAGATCGACGGAGATATGGGTGATTCCCACGTGGGACTGCAGGCACGTCTGATGTCTCAGGCGCTTCGGAAGCTGACGGGTGTCATCAGCAAGTCTAACTGCAGCGTTATTTTTATCAATCAGCTCCGTGAGAAGGTAGGCATCATGTTCGGCAACCCGGAGACTACCACAGGAGGCCGTGCGCTGAAGTTTTATTCCTCTATTCGTCTTGATGTGCGCAGGATCGAGTCGTTGAAGCAGAGCGGAGAGGTGATCGGAAACAGGACAAGGGTAAAGGTAGTGAAGAACAAGATCGCTCCGCCCTTTAAAGAGGCTGAGTTTGACATTATGTTCGGCAAGGGCATTTCCAGGGAAGGAGATATCCTTGACCTTGCAGCCAACAACAATATCATCAACAAGAGCGGCGCATGGTACGCATATGAGGGTGAGAAGATCGGGCAGGGCAGAGAGAATGCGAAGCTTTACTTAAGAGAGCACCCGGAAGTGATGGCAGAAGTAGACCGGAAGGTGCGTGAGCATTACGGGCTGATTGAGGCGGAGGATGCGCCGCAGGCGGATAAGGCAGAGGAAGAGCCGGCAGCGCCGGAGAATGTCTGAAGCGGGCGGCGTAAGTCAAATACCCCGCGGCAAGCTACGAGGTACTTGACACTCGCGGCAGGCACCCAATATCCATGTTAGCATGGTTACTTGGCTCGTTGCTCGCGGGAATATAATCGAAAAAGTGAGGTCGTATAGATGAAGCAGGTTTGTGAGCTTCGCAAGCTGACCGGGGGCAGGTATCTCGTAGTCCTGGAGGATGACTCCTTCTTTCCTTTATACGGTAAGGAGCTGGAGGAGTTCGGGATTCATGAGGACGGGCCATTGCGGGAAGAGGTTCTTTTAAAAATCCTTCAGGAGCTTCTTCCGAAGCGGGCAAAGCTTTGCGCCATGCATTTTTTGCAGTCATCTGACCGTACGGAGCACCAGCTTCGCCGGAAGCTGGTGTCCCTTTTTTATCCGGAGGAGATCGTGGATGAGGCTGTGGCGTACGTAAAAAGATATCGTTATATTGACGATGTGCGCTATGCGGTGAGCTATATGGAGTACCGCAGGGACAGCAAGAGCATGAGGCAGATGGAGCAGGAGCTGTACCAGAAGGGGATTTCCAGAGAATCTTTTCTGGAGGCGGCACAGCAGATCGACGTGCCGGATGAAGAAGAACAGATACGGAAATGGTTGGTGAAAAAGAATTATTCCGGCACCAGTGCAGACCGTAAGGAGAAGGAGCGCATGTATCGTTTTTTGCTGCGAAAGGGGTACGGGGCCGCCCGGATACAGCGGGTGCTGAGCCTGGAGGAGGCGTATGAGTAGCTGGATCGGCAGGAAGAAATACGTTTCAGCGAATAGCCGGAAATGACAAAACAGGAACACAATTACTTGACATAAGTGACAAAACAGTATAAAATTGAAGTGTTGTTTACGGACAATGAAAATTGAATAAGGAGGTGCTCCTGTGCCTGGAACAGTAATGACTATTATTGCTGTTGTAATCACTCTGATTATTGCAATCCCGGTTTCAGCTCTTGTTGCTATAAATTACAGGAAAAATGTAGTGGAAGCAAAGCTCGGCAGCGCTGAGGAAAAGGCAAGACAGATAATCGATGATGCACTGAAGGTTGCAGAGACAAAGAAGCGTGAAGCACTTCTCGAAGCGAAGGAAGAATCTTTGAAGACAAAGAATGAGTTGGAAAAAGAGACGAGAGAACGCCGAACAGAGTTGCAGCGCTACGAAAAGCGAGTATTATCAAAGGAAGAAAGCGTTGATAAGAAAGCGGAATCTCTGGAGCGCAGAGAATCAGGACTTACAGCGAAGGAAGAAGAGTTAAAGAAAAAGAGCGCAGAAGTTGAAAAGCTTCGCGGACAAAGACTCCAGGAACTCGAAAGAATCTCAGGACTTACCTCTGAACAAGCAAAAGAATATCTTTTAAAAACTGTTGAAGATGAAGTAAAAATTGACACTGCAAAGCTCTATAAGGAGCTTGAAAGCAGGGCAAAAGAAGAAGCAAACAAAAAAGCAAAAGAGTATGTGGTCACAGCGATTCAGAAATGCGCTGCCGATCATGTTGCGGAGACTACGATTTCCGTAGTACAATTGCCGAATGATGAAATGAAGGGAAGGATCATCGGACGAGAAGGCCGGAATATCCGGACTCTTGAAACACTCACCGGTGTGGACTTGATTATCGATGATACTCCGGAAGCAGTCATTTTGTCAGGCTTTGACCCGATCAGAAGAGAGGTCGCAAGGATTGCGCTTGAGAAGCTGATCGTAGATGGCCGAATCCATCCGGCCAGAATTGAAGAAATGGTGGAAAAAGCACAAAAAGAAGTTGAAACAATAATCCGTGAGGAAGGAGAAGCTGCTACGCTGGAGGTTGGCGTACACGGTATCCATCCGGAACTGGTGCGTTTGCTTGGAAGAATGAAGTACAGAACAAGCTATGGCCAGAATGCTTTGAAGCATTCTATTGAAGTGGCACAGCTTTCCGGTTTGCTTGCCGGGGAGATCGGTGTCGATATAAGAATGGCCAAGCGTGCCGGATTATTGCATGATATTGGCAAATCCATTGACCATGAGATTGAAGGTTCTCACATTCAGATCGGTGCAGATCTCTGTAAGAAGTACAAGGAATCTGCGGTTGTCATCAATGCAGTAGAATCTCATCATGGTGATGTTGAAGCGGAATCACTGATAGCCTGTATCGTACAGGCTGCTGATACGATTTCTGCAGCTCGTCCCGGTGCCAGACGTGAGACGCTTGAAACATATACAAACAGATTAAAACAGTTGGAAGATATTACGAACACCTTCAAGGGTGTTGAGAAATCCTTTGCTATTCAGGCAGGTAGAGAAATTCGGGTAATGGTAGTTCCGGATCAGGTAAATGATGCGGATATGGTTCTTTTGGCAAGAGATATTGCAAAACAGATAGAGGCTGAACTGGAATACCCTGGTCAGATAAAGATCAGTGTGATCCGTGAAAGCCGGGCTGTTGATTACGCAAAATAGCGCAAAACAAAAGTAAAAGCTCCGAACATTCATAAAGTAAATTTATGTGATGTTCGGAGCTTTGTGTTTATGTCAGGTAGTTAAAGTGGGAAATCAAAGTTTTTGGGAGTTTCCCCTATGTCACAGCGCACCTGCAACAAATCATTTACGTCTCTCAAATTTTCCCATCCCAGGGCGGCAGCGCAATTTCCCGGTCTCGGGATATATACTCACCGGAAAAAAGCTCCGTTCCTCCACTCTGATTTGGAAGCCGTTGTTCCTTGTCTGAGAAATTCATATAGTATGTAATCTGTTTGCCCTGCCGGTTGATTCCCTGCCGCACGATAACCGGAAAATGATATGTATTTGCCGGAATATTCCATTCGCGGTATAACTCGGTGAGAAGCTGCTCCAGTCCGTCATCCTCAAAGCAGCATCCAAGATAGACGGCCTGGCCTTTTCCGTAACGGTTTCGAGTGACAGCCGGAATACCGCCCCAGGCTGGATGAGCGTATGTACAGAGGATATCTGCCGTACTGATTTGCAGCAGCTCCATCCAGTCCCGCACCTGAAAATCCCGGGCAGGGACATTCGTAGTAGAGGCGGTGCATGTGTTTGCAGTGTAGGCAGTGCTCGTGCTTGCAGTAGAGGCGATGCTTGCGTTTGTAGTGGAGACGGTGCTCGCATTTGCAGTGTAGGCAGTGCTTTCATCCTGCTGCTTGCTCCTGGCAAATACTGTATCTTCCCAGCACAGTGCGCTTTCAAAATGCAGCGCCACATTCACAGGCTTCGTGAAACGGTCATAGGTGAGTCCGAAGCACTCGGTCAGGTGGTGAGGCTGCGCATCGGAATAGATCTTCAAATATCTGTCTGAAAAGAAGCTTTTGAAGGTGGCAATCACGTGGCCGCCGTTTTTTACGTAGCTGCGGATGGCTTCTGATAGTGATTCTTCTGCGGAATACAAGGCGGGGAATATCAGCACATCGTATTTTTCAAAATCTCTGAAGTCATCGTTTATGATGTCGTATTCAATGTTCAAACGGTAGCATGCATCACAGATCCAGCGCAGGTAATCGCTGTAGTTGCGGTCGGGGACGTCGCCCTGCTGGCAGGTGGGAAACCACTTAAGGCCGGCCTGGGAGCGGCTGCTGACCATAATAGCAGTGCGGTTCTGTTTTTTCAGGTGAAGCAGCTTTGGTGAGAATCGTTTCAGCTCGCGGCCGATAAGGGAAACTTCCTGATATACGGCTCCGGCGGAAAAATCATGGCTCAGAATGCCTTTCCAGTAGCTTTCGATGGCATTGTGGATGCTGTGCCAGTGCCAGTAGCTGATACCGTCGGCGCCGGAGGAGAAGTGGGCGAATGCTTGCAGCCTGAGCTGTCCGGGATACGGCAGCCAGCCGAAGTTGCCCTGAGCCTGTGTTTCCAGCACGAGATGATTGCTCTGCTTCAGTGCGTAGGCGATCGCTCCGCCAAAGGCAATCTCAGCTCCTGTCAGTGCGTGTTCGGAGGGGTGATAAATGTCACAGCCGGCAACCGTCACAGCGCAGGCGGCATCGAACTGGTTCACCTCAGGATGGAGCCCGAAGGAAGAGAGCCTCCATTCAAAATCAAAATTGTGGGTGACGAACTGTTCGGGGCGGCGGTACTCGTCTACGATTTTTCTTTGCCATAAGAGAAATTCTGTGACGAGATTTCGCTGAAATGCTTCGTACTCCGCGCCAAGGCTGGCATTGATGGTGCCCCGGATATCAGGAAGATCGCTCCAGTCATCGATGCTGTTGGACCAGTAGGCGAGTCCCATTTCCTGATTGAGTGCTTTAACTGTCGGGAAACGTTCTTTCAGCCAGTTGGCAAAGCGCTCCTGGGCACGCGGGGAACACGTATCGTAAGGGTGTGTTTCATTGTCGAGCTGGAAGCCGATGACACACGTATAGGGGGCTGCTTCCTCCATCATTTTGCGAATGATGCGCTCGCAGTGAAAGAGATATCCGGGATGCGTCAGGTCAAAAATCTGCCTGTGGCCGTACCTTCCCGTCCCGTCATGGGTTTCAGCCATGATATCCGGGTACTTCTTCTCGAGCCAGGATGGGATTGCATACGTGGGCGTACCGATGATCACGGAAAGACCGTGCTTTTCTGCTGCTTTCAGAACGCGGTGCAGATATGTGAAATCAAATACGCCATCCGAGGGCTCCCAGGTGCTCCAGGTGGATTCTGCGATTCGGATCGTATTGATACCGGCGCTGGTCATCATGCGAAAATCCTCCTCCATCCGGTCATACGGGAGATATTCGTAATAATAGGCCGTGCCGAAGATGAGTTGTCTGTTCATGGAAACCTCCTGAAAATAGACTTGCCAGTTTATATTACATTTGTTATCCTGTATATAAGTTGAGCAAACGGTTGCGTTGCGTATGAGGATATCATAAACGGCCTCAAAATGCAATTGATTTGTGATTTAAGGATAAGATTGGAGCAGACGATAAAGGATGGATGAAAAAAAGGGCTATACAATTGAGGACATTGCGAGAGAACTTGGTATCAGTAAAACGACGGTTTCCCGGGCCATATCGGGAAAGGGACGCATCAGCAAGGCGACGACGGAGCGGGTTTTGCAGTTCATTGCCAGGCATGATTACCGGCCGAATGTCATGGCGAGGGGGCTTGCCCAGAGCAGGACGTACAATCTGGGGTTGGTGCTGCCGGAGGAATACGGGGCGGCTGAGTTCTCGTTTTTCCGGGAGTGCATGAACGGTATCTGCGAGGTGGCGTACTCGGCCAATTATGATATTGTGATCTCCATGACGGAGGGCTCCGATATCTCCCAGCTCCAGCGGATGATTGCGAACCGTAAGGTGGACGGAATGATCCTGAGCCGGACATTGACGGAATCTGCAACGCAGAAATTCCTGATGGAAAAAGAAATCCCGTTTGTTGTAATCGGACCATCGGTATACCCGGAGGTGGTCAATGTGGATAACGATAATGAAGGGGCCAGCAGGGAACTGACAGGAATCATGCTGATGAAGGGGATGCGGCGGCTGGCTCTCATAGGTGGAAGCCGTAAACATCTCGTTACGGAGAGCAGAAGGCGTGGGTTTATGGAGGCGCATCGTCAGCAGGGGATCTTTACGGATGAGGCGCTGACTTTTATGGACGTGGATAATTACCTCAAGGCAATGCATGCGGTAAACAGAGCGCTTGAGCTTGGGGCGGACGGCCTCGTATGTATGGATGATTTTATCACCGGGTTGGCGCTGGGCTGCCTGAGAGAAAAGGGAATCAGGATTCCGGATGACATTCGGATCGCGAGCCTTTACGACAGCGCACAGTTGGAATATAATACGCCCCCTGTGACGAGTCTCCATTTTGATGCGAAGGAGCTGGGACGGCGCGCCTGCCGGACGCTGCTGGAAATGATGGGAGAGCCGGTGGAAGGGGAGGAAAACTCCCTGAGCTATCAGGTGATTTTAAGGGAATCAACGAAATAGAGGACTATTGCGCATCCATTCTGAATAAAAGAACAACCGATTGCGCAACTGCGTTTCAAAAAGGGAAAATAATTGTGCAAAATAGATAAAAAATGGTGGGTTTATTTTATGATTTGCTATGATTGACATTAAAAAACAGAAGATGTATCATAACAGTATGAACAAACGGTTGCGCAAATGCGCAGAACATTACTATTAACAGGAGGTAGAAACATGAAACTTAAAAAAGTATTGGCAGTTGCTCTTGCGGCTGCAACGGTTGCATCTTCTGCAATGTGCGTTCAGGCAGAAGAGACAATTTCCCTGACTCTCTGGGGAGCAGAGGAAGATCAGGCTCTGCTTGGTGAGCTGGTGGAAAACTTCAAAGCTGCTTATCCGGATCAGAGCTTTGATATCCAGATCGGTGTAGAGTCTGAGTCTACGGCTAAGGATACGATCCTGACGGACGTTGAGGCGGCAGCAGACGTATTTGCTTTCGCAGATGACCAGTTGAACGACCTGGTAAATGCAGGCGCTTTGGCTGATCTGAATGAGGTAGGCGCTGCGCTTCAGGTTGCAGGAAAGTCTCTGGATGATGTAAAGGCTGCAAATGATGAAGGTTCTGTAGCTGCAACGATGGTGGGAGATACGATGTATGCATTCCCGATGACCGGCGGCAATACATTCTTCCTGTACTACGATTCCAGCGTGATCTCTGCTGAGGATGCCGCTTCCTGGGATACACTTCTGGCAGCGGCAGAGAAGAGCGGGAAAAAGGTCGGCATGACACTGGCTTCCGGCTGGTATAATGCTTCCTTCTTCTATGGCGCAGGATTTACAACATCTCTGAACGAGGATCAGACAACATCTATGGACTGGAACGGAACGAGCGCAGACGGTTATACAGGCGTTGACGTTGTAAAATCCATGCTGAATATCGCATCGAATCCGGCATTTATGGCAATCGCTGACGGAGATATCTCCAACCAGCTTGCAGCAGGCGGACTTTGCGCGGCTGTTTCCGGAGACTGGGATGCAACGGCAGCACAGAATGTATTCGGTGAGAATTATGCGGCTACAAAGCTTCCAACCTTCACAATTGGCGATACACAGGTACAGCAGGCTCCGCCTTACGGCTACAAGTTCGTGGGCGTGAACGCATACGCAGAGAATGCCGGATGGGCAGTTGTTCTGGCAGATTTCCTTACAAATGAGGAAGCACAGCAGACACGTTTTGCACAGCGTGGCCTTGCTCCGACAAACCTGAACGTACAGGCTTCTGATGAAGTGCAGTCAAACGTTGCAATTGCAGCGGCAGCTTCTGAAAGTGAGTTCGGTGTTCTTCAGAGAGTTGGCGGAAAATATTGGGATCCGGCGCAGACCTTCGGCGAGATGGTGGCACAGGGTACATTAAAGGCAGACGATGACGCTGCCATTCAGGAAGCACTTGATTCTCTGGTAGAAGGTGTAACAGCTCCGGTGGGCTGATGCATAAGTGAAAGCTTGATTTAGGGAAAGAGAGAATTTTCGGGGCTGCTGCGAGTGGAATATGACCGCATAACAGGGCATATTCCGGCAGCAGCTCCGTTTTTATTTCATAGGGCGTCCCTATGGATTCCTTTTCATCATTATGGATTTTCTACCAAGGGAGGAGGTAATTATGGCAAGTGAAAAGAAAGAGGGAGCTGCGGCAGCAGTCGGCAGTTTCTTTCGGGCAATAGGCACATTCTTTTCTGATTTTGGCACCTCATTTGCAAAAGGTGATGCTTTTGTAAAACTGTCCGCACTCTGGATGGGAGCCGGCTATGCGCGCCGGAAGCAGTACGTGAAGGCAGTCATTATGACGGTGCTTGAGGTTGCAATTATCGCGTTTACGCTTCAGTTCGCAATGCAGTATGTCCCGAAGTTCGGGACGCTGGGAACAGTAAAAATGGAAAAGGTCTTCAATATGGAGACGATGAAGAGTGATTTTAATGATTACGACAATTCCTTCCAGATACTGCTGTTCTCACTGTTCAGTTTCGTTGTATGGGCGGCAGCTATCGTTGTCTGGATGAAAAATATTGTGAATGTTTACCGTCTTCAGCAGATGGAGGAGGCCGGCAAACACATCAATACCTTCAAAGAGGATCTGCATTCTTATATTGAAGAAAAATTTCACATTACATTGCTGACGCTTCCCGTACTGGGCGTTGTCATATTCACGGCGATTCCGATCCTGCTTCTTATTTTCGTGGCATTCACGAATTATGACCAGCAGCATATGCCGCCCAGTGAGCTGTTTACATGGACAGGCTTTTCGAATTTCCTGAGCCTGTTTGGCGGAGGCGGCCTGACTGTGACCTTCAGTTACGCGTTCGTGCGTGTACTGGGCTGGACGCTGGTGTGGGCGTTCTTTGCAACCTTTACGACGTATATCGGCGGTATCCTTCTGTCGCTTCTTTTAAACAGTAAGAAAACGAGAATGCCGAAAATGTGGCGTACTCTGTTTATCGTGACGATTGCGGTGCCGCAGTTTGTATCGCTGCTTCTTGTTCGGAACTTTTTCTCCAACGGCGGTATTGTCAATACGATCTGCGCGAATATCGGGCTGACAGGCTTCCTTCGGGATATCGGCCTTGTGTCCACCAGCTACATACCGTTCCTGTCCGCACCGGGCTGGGCCCATGTGATGATCATTCTCATCAATATCTGGATCGGCGTTCCTTACCAGATGCTGATCGCCACAGGCGTACTGATGAACCTGCCGGCTGACCAGCTTGAGAGCGCCAGAGTGGATGGTGCATCGAAGTTCCAGATCTTCCGCAAGATCACGATGCCGTACCTTTTATTCGTAACAGGCCCGGCACTGGTTACGGATTTCGTAAAGAATATCAATAACTTCAACGTAATTTACCTGCTGACACAGGATGTTTACGTTACCACGAATCAGGCCATGGCGAATTCGCAGGCAAAGGAAGTGGATCTTCTCGTTACCTGGCTGTTCCGTCTGACCCAGGAATACTACAATTACAAGATGGCATCTGCAATCGGTATCATTGTATTTATCATCTGTGCATTGTTCACGCTTGTAGCATTTAACCGTATGATTAAAGGTGACAGGGAGGGGACGTATCAATAATGAAGAAAATGAAGAGTAATAGAACATCAACAATTGTAATGCACAATGTACTGATTGGAGTGCTGGCCTTCATCTGGCTGATTCCCATCGTATGGCTGCTCTGCACTTCCTTCAGTTCCTATTCAGGAATGAATACGAGCACGTTCTTCCCGGAAAAATGGAGTGCCATTCATTATGCAAAGCTGTTTTCACCTGATACGGTGGCGCAGTTCCCGCAGTGGTTCATGAACACATTTATTATTGCATGTTTTACGTGTGTGATCTCCACGCTGTTCGTGCTGATGGTGGCGTACGCTACCTCCGTGCTGCGGTTCCCGATGAGAAAACCGCTGATGAATGTAGCCGTTATCCTGAACCTGTTTCCGGGAATGCTGGCAATGATCGCAGTGTATTTCACATTGAAGACTTTCGATTTGACAAACAGCTACGTTGGACTGATCATGGTCTACTCCGCATCTGCCGGCCTCGGCTATCTGATCGCGAAGGGATTCTTTGATACGGTTCCGCGGGCGCTGTGTGAGGCTGCGCGTATTGACGGCTGCAGCGAGGCCCGCATCTTCTGGCAAGTCATCCTTCCGATGAGCCGTCCAATCGTGGTATATACGGTGATCAGCAGTTTCCTGGTACCGTGGATGGATTTCGTTTACGCAAAAATGATTCTGAATGCAGGTATTTCCGAGAAATATACGGTGGCGATCGGACTGTACAAGATGCTGGATAAGAGTTTGATCAATACGTATTTTACAGAATTCTGTGCAGGCGGTGTGCTGGTATCTATCCCGATCTCCATTCTGTTTATGATTATGCAGAAATTCTATGTAGAGGGAATTACCGGAGGCGCAGTAAAGGGTTAAGCTTGAAGAATGCTGCAGGATATGCCTGCCGCGAGGCTGTATACCGGCTTTAAGGCCGGTGTGCATGCCCCGGCGGTACACCGTTTGTTCTGTAATAAGAAAGAAAATTCTGCATAATTTTTTCTGCGGCAGACCCGCAGCAGTCTGAGAACTGTATGGATGTATTGAAGAGAAAGGAAAGCTTTGATAGTATGGAACAGTTTATTGTAAATATTATCCATCGCCCGGAGATGGTGCCGGAATATGCCGAAAAGGTGACGGGACACGGACAGGCGGAAGATATCGGACGCAAGTCTCTGCTGACTGAAAGCCTTGATATTTTTAAGACACAGCAGGAGTGTGCGCATAAAAACGGTCTGAAGACGACGATTGAGATGACGTACGCCAGCCTGTTCAATGATGAGGCGGTGGAACTGGCGAAACAGCATCATGAGCAGTATGGTGATGAGATTGGTCTGACGCTTCTGGGACTGCCCTGCAAAGAGTT
>CAMTFT010000020.1 GCA_947071365.1 uncultured bacterium
CTACACCTATTAAGTCGTCGGCAGCGTCAGATGTGTATAAGAGACAGCGGCGAAGTCGAATCCGCTGAATGTGCCACTAACGCTGCTGCTGTCGGCGGTTTCACCACCTGCATCGATATGCCGAACAACGTACCTACTATATTAAATGCAGAGCGTTTCTATAAGAAGCTGGAACGTGTAAAAAATGAGTGTATGGTTGACTATGCACTGTACGGAGCCCTTGTCAAGGACAATCAGTCCGAGCTGGAAGCGATGCATGACGCTGGCGCTGTTGCTTTTAAATCCTTCCTTCACTGTGGAGGCGGGGATTTTACATACCCAACCATGTATGAAGCTAAAATGGCTATGGATGCCATCCGCAAATTTAACGGACTGGCTGCTTTCCACTGCGAAGACACTACTATCAATGAAGGACTGCTGCAGAAAATGATTCAGGAAAAGCTCAATTCACGTCAGGCTTTTCTTGACAGCAGACCTGTTTACTCAGAAGTAATGGCTTCAAAAAACATTATTGAACTTGCAAAAGCTACCGGCTGCCGTGTGCAGATCTGTCATGTAAGCCATCCTGAAGTAGCACAGGCTATTGCGGATGCAAAAAAACAGGGAGTCGATGTAACCGGTGAAACATGCGTACATTACCTTGTATTTACAGAACAAGACCTCCTTGAAAAAGGCTGCCTGTACAAGTGTGCGCCTCCACTCCGCAGCCAGGAAGCAAGTGATGAACTTTGGAAATACGTAGAAGACGGAACACTTTCCTGTGTCGCTTCTGATCACTCCGCAGGGCTTCCTGACCAAAGAGATGACTCTCTGCATCCCGTTTATGAGCTCGGAAACGGAATCAGCGGTATCCAGACGGTGCTCCAGTCATTCTTCAATAAGGCCGTACATATCCGCGGTAACTCCCCTACTCTAATCACCAGACGTATGAGCGCGGATCCGGCACGCCGCTTCGGACTTTACGGAAAGAAAGGCGCTATCAAACCTGGTTTTGACGCGGATCTCGTTATTCTCGACCCGGAAAAGGAATGGGAGGTAACAGCCGAAAGTCTATGCTATCTCCAGAAATTCTCCGCATTCGTAGGCACCACAGGAAAAGGTCTCCCCGTGCTTACCATGCTGCGCGGAAAAGTTATCGCCAAAGATTACAAACCATGCACCGAACATGGTTATGCAGAATTTGTAAAAGCAATCAATTAAATTTCGGAGGAAAGCCGCATGAATCAAACAATCAGCTTCTCCGTCACCGGAGACTCTCTGACAATAAGGCGTTTATGCAAAAACTCCCTGCCGCTTTTGGAGCTGCAGAAGCTTCTTGCTTCCTCAGACGTCTGCTTTACCAATCTGGAAGCCTCTGTACACAGGTATGAACCGGATATCTATCCGTCCCGTTTCAGCGGAGGAGACTGGGTAGCCACTTCACCGGAAGTATTATCTGATTTGAAATGGTTCGGCTTCAACTTATTTGGAATACCGAATAATCACAGCATGGACTGGACCCACAACGGGCTGGTTCGCACCATTGAGAATCTTGAGCAAGCGGATGTTGTCTTCGCAGGAGTCGGTCGCAACTTCGCTGAAGCCTGCGCGCCGCGTTATCTGGAGACCCCCGGGGGCAGAATCGCGTTAATTGCCTGCAATTCTTCTTTTGAGCCGTGGCATATGGCAGGCGAGCAGCGCAGGGACATTCACGGAAGGCCCGGTATTTTCGGCATTGAATTTGACCGTATCGCCCTTGTTACCCCGGAAGAGCTGCATACGCTGGAGCAGCTTCACGCAAAACTGAACCGAGAAAATGATGGATGGGTAGAAATCGACGGCCAAAAACTGTTCCGCTTCGGCACCTACCTGTATCAAGCCGGTGAGCCTTCTGAAATCACCCGGGTACGGAACCGCAGCTTATCCGTACTGAAAAGAAGCATCGAGGAAGCAAAACGGCAGGCCGATATTGTGATCGTCAGCATCCATTCCCACGAACGAAAAGCGGACGATCCCCATGTTCCGGCGAAGTTCCAGACAGATATTGCACATTTTTGTATTGATTGCGGGGCGCACGCCTTTTTTGCCCATGGCCCGCACGTACTTCGCGGAATCGAGGTGTATCACGGTCAGCCTATCTTCCACGGGCTTGGAAACTTTTTCTACCAGTGTGAGCTGCTTCCGAAGGCGCCCTCTGAATTTTACTCCAAATTTGCAGAGTTTGGCGCAGAAGCATGTACCGCTGATGTGTATGATTACCGGGTGAATAACGGCGGCATCCTGGGAGAAACGAATCCTGACTACTTCTATTCTGCTATTGCACAGTTCACATTGGAGAATGGAACACTTAAGCAGATAAAGGTCTATCCGGTTTCTCTTCAGTTCCAATCTCACCGGGCTGCCAAAGGAACGCCCGTACTGGCTGAAGGAGCGGAAGCCGATATCATTCTTGCAAAGCTGGAAGAAATGTCTGCATGGTATGGCACAACATTCCACAGAGAAACAGATCATCTGGCACTGACGATTTAAATACAGATCGTCCGACATGTCCGTATTACTGAAATTGTCATCTTCACTCAACTTATTTTAATTGGAGGAAACAAAATGAAAAAAATATTATTCATCGGTGAATCCTGGATGGTTCACGTTCAGGAAACAAAAGGCTTTGACGTTTTCACGTATGATTATTATGAAACGGCAACCGAATACATTGAAAAAGCTCTGACCTGCGGCAGCGACAACTGCTTCGTACACCTGCCAAGCCACCTTGTGGAATCTGATTTCCCGAAGACAGCGGAGGAGCTCGCGCAGTATGACGTGGTTATGATCAGCGACTGCGGCGCAAACACCTTTAATCTTCCTATGAATACTTTCACGCGCCTCAACAAGAGCGAGAACAAGCTCAAAATGCTTCAGGATTACGCTGCAAACGGCGGAGCAGTCGTAATGATCGGCGGATATCTGACCTTCCAGGGAATTGAGGCAAAGGGCGCATACAAGAATACATATATGGAAGAATTACTTCCCGTTACGCTTCTGTCCGGCGATGACCGTATGGAGCGCTGCCAGGGTGTTTACCCCACCGTTCTGCTGCCGGAGCATCCGATCCTTGCAAATGTTCCGAAAGAAAACTGGCCCTGTATCTACGGATACAACAAGCTTCTCCCAAAGAAGAACACGAAAATCGTTGCAGAGGTAGACGGCGATCCGATGATCGTACTCGGTACGTACGGCAAAGGCAGAGTCTGCGCATACGCAACAGACTGTGCACCGCACTGGTCTCCTGTTGAATTCTGTACCTGGGAAGGTTATGCTCCGCTGTGGAACAATCTTGTAGACTGGCTGACACGAGAATAAGTAAGTGTATATTTGCCCTATCCGAATGTGCGCCGTAGGGCTCACAGAAAAAATCACAGAAAAAATTTCTGAACAACATTGATTTTTTCTGTGAAATCACATATACTAAAGATACAGATAGAGATATCTGTGCAGCGGTTAGATTGTCCAGTTAAAACAATCGTTTAAAAGCGGTTAGGCCGTCCAATTAAAACGGTCGTTTAACAGCGGTTAGATTGTCCAACCAAAACAATCGTTTAACAGCAGTGGGTGGCAAGCCACCCACTTTTTTACTTTACGGAGGTTATATGAATTGGTATGTCGTAGATAAAGATTATATCAAATACTTGATCCAGTTCGATTCCCGCGTAGGATATGTCGAATATGGGGAAAAACTGAAATTGCATGTTGGTGTTTTATTGACAGTAAATGGCTACCACTATTACGTTCCAATTTCTTCAGCTAAACCCAAACATCAGCGTATGTCCAACAGTCTGGACTTTCATAAACTTCAGGATAATGACACCGGTTATTTATATGCGGTGCTGAATCTGAACAATATGATCCCTGTCCCTGATACCTGTATCACACAGTTAAAGTATAATCAGATCGAGCAATTTCGTTCTTTCAGTAGTGAAAAAGAGAAAAACGATTATATATACCTGCTCCAGAAAGAAAAAGCCATTATAGACAGCATGCAGTCTACCATACAACGCAAAGCAGAGAAATTGTATGCCAAATGCCTTCGTATCCCCGATTCTTCCCTCGCCTCCAGATGTTGCAATTTCAAATTGCTGGAGGAAAAAAGCAGTACATACTCATAAAAAACAGACAGTTTCTACAGCCTGTCACGGCCTAAAAACTGTCTGTTTAATAAAGTCTATCTTTCAGCTCATTTAAGATTCACGATCCCATGTGCCAGATACCTGTCACATATCGCCTTCTATACCCGCTCTTTACAGCCAGGCTTTGATCTGCTCGTAAACTCCAGCGCCATCCAGCTTATACTTCGCAAGAAGTGCTGCTGCCGGGCCTGACTCACCGTAAACATCGTTCACACCAATTCTCAGAACCGGTGTCGGAGCCTTTGCGGAAAGTGCTTCGCAGACTGCTCCGCCGAGACCGCCGATGATGGAGTGCTCTTCTACGGTAACTACCTTGCCGGTAGCCTTTGCTGCTTCTACTACAAGCTCTTCATCCAGCGGCTTGATTGTGTGGATATTGATGACCTTTGCGGATACGCCGTCCTTAGCCAGCATCTCGGCTGCTTCCAGGGAGCTGTTTACACAAAGTCCTGTAGCGATGATGGTCACGTCCGTACCTTCTCTTAAGGTAACACCCTTGCCGATCTCGAATTTGTAATCCGGATCTGTATTGATAACCGGAACTGCCAGACGTCCAAAACGAAGGTAAACCGGTCCTTCATATTCGTAAGCTGCCTTTACGGCTGCTCTTGCTTCCACGTCATCAGACGGATTGATGATAACCATGCCCGGAATCGTACGCATCAGAGCAAGGTCTTCATTACACTGGTGGGTAGCGCCGTCTTCACCAACGGAGATACCAGCGTGAGTTGCACCGATCTTTACGTTGAGGTGCGGATATCCAACGGAGTTTCTGATCTGCTCAAATGCTCTTCCTGCTGCGAACATTGCGAAGGTACTTGCGAACGGAACCTTGCCTGCTGTAGCAAGACCTGCTGCGATGCCTACCATGTTGCTCTCTGCGATACCGCAGTCGATGTGTCTTTCCGGGAATGCTTTCTTGAATACTCCCGTCTTTGTAGCTCCTGCAAGGTCAGCGTCAAGAACTACAAGATTGTCGTGCTGAGCACCAAGTTCTGCAAGAGCGTTACCGTAGCTCTCTCTTGTGGCGATTTTCTTTACTTCTGACATAATGCTTCCCCCACTTTCTCTAAGTCTGCCATAGCAATTGCATACTGCTCATCGTTCGGAGCTGTTCCATGCCATGATGCCTGATTCTCCATAAAGGATACACCTTTACCTTTGACGGTCTTCATGATAATAGCCACTGGCTTGCCTTCTACCTTCTTTGCCTCAGCAAATGCTGCAGCAAGCTGCTCCATGTCATTTCCGTCTGCCACGTTGATTACATGGAAATTGAAGGCTTCAAACTTCTTGTCGATCGGGTACGGAGAACATACGTCTGCCACGTTTCCGTCAATCTGAAGTCCGTTGTTGTCCACGATGACTGTAAGGTTGTCCAGCTTTCTGTGGCCTGCGAACATGGCAGCCTCCCAAACCTGGCCTTCCTGAATCTCGCCGTCACCGAGAAGTGTATATACGTGATAGGACTTTCCATCCAGCTTTCCTGCCATAGCCATACCAACTGCTGCAGAAATGCCCTGTCCAAGGGAACCTGAAGACATATCTACGCCCGGAAGGTGCTGCATACACGGATGGCCCTGGAGATGTGAACCGATGTGGCGCAGTGTCACCATATCCTCTACCGGGAAAAATCCTCTGTGAGCCATAGCTGCATAGTAACCCGGTGCCGTGTGGCCTTTAGAGAGAACGAAACGGTCTCTGTCCGGATTCTTCGGATCCTTCGGGTCAATATTCATCTCTTCAAAATAGAGATACGTAAACAGGTCTGCTGCAGAAAGCGATCCGCCCGGATGTCCGGCCTTTGCGCTGTGTACACCTGTCACGATACTTTTACGAACTTCGTTCGCCATTTTCTGTAATTCCAGTGTCGTCATAATGGTTAGTACCTTTCCTTTCTTTTTAAATATGCTTCTTTTATCATACACTTTTTTCGCGTATTCGTCCAGTTATTTCTATGCAGTCACATGATTGTTTTATGCAGATTGTATGATTGTTTTGTGCGAATTATGATTTTTTTAGAAAATCTGTATCACTCAATACTCTTCAGTGATTCTACCATGTCAATTTTCTTTAATTTAAAGTACATGGCGAAATTGACAATGACGGAAAAGCCCACGGTGAGCAGTGTTCCGTAAACGAAGCTGTCCAGATTGATGTTCCGCCCGAACATGCACGTATCCACCTCCACGGTGGTGATGACATACGCATGCAGCAGCTTTCCTATCAGTACGCCGAGACCGGCTCCAATCAGTGTCAGCAGCACATTTTCCCGGTATACGTAAGCGCCTACTTCACCGTCATAAAAGCCCAGAACCTTCAGCGTCGCAAGCTCCCGGCGCCGCTCATTGATATTGATGTTATTGAGGTTGTAAAGCACCACAAAGGCCAGCATTCCCGCCGAAACGATCAGGACTACCATTACGATATCCATTGCCCCGAGCATACTGTCGATCTGCTCCGCCATCGTTCTCGTATATGTAATATTCAGCACGGCGTCCTCTGCCAGCAGCTTCTCTCCGATGTTCTCCACAACGCTCTGCTCTTCTCCGCTCCGGAAGAAAATACTGTTGTATTCCGCAGCCTTTCCATACACCTTTTCATAAAGCGCGGGTGTCATATACAGGTAGTGATACAGATAGTTCTCGCACACCGCCGCCACCGGCACCCGGATATCCTCGCCCTCGTCCTGTTTCAGCAGGATCGTATCCCCAGGACGTATATTCAGCTCGGTGGCCACCTTCTCCGTGATAATGGCGCCTTCATCCGTCAGCTCGTATAATTCCTTCGTTTCTCTGTCCCTGAAGCACAGAAAATCGCCAAGATCGTCCGGTGTCTCCGGGACGTACACGTATACCGACCAGTCCTTATCGGATATGCCGTCCGTCCTGATCTCCTCCTGATGCATATAGAACTGCTTTGATTCCGATACGCGGGTATCCTCCTGAATCATCTGCCGCGGCACATCTTTCTTTTCCTCCGATACGTCAGCATCGAGAATCACCATGGCATCGTACATCTGCAGCTCTTCAAACTGCAAAAGCCCGATATCCATAATAGAATCCTGCAGGCCATATCCCACCATCAGAAGCCCCATGCAGCCGCCGATGCCGATAACAGTCATCAGGAAACGCTTTTTGTACCGCAGAAGATTGCGGACTGTAGACTTCCAGGAAAAGCTCAGCCTGCGCCACAGAAACGGCAAGTACTCCAGAAAGACGCGTTTTCCTTCCTTCGGTGAGGGCGGACGCATCAACTGTGCCGGCACAGCCAGCAACTCACGCCAACATGCCAGAAACGTTGCGCCCAGCGTACAAAACAGCGATGCTCCGGCAGCCACAAAAATGTATGTCAGATTATACGGTATCAAAATCTTCGGAAGATAATGATACACGATTCCGTATGCATTAATAATTACCCAGGGCAGAAGTTTTTCGCCAATAAGTATGCCGATAAGGCTTCCTCCCATGGTGGCCCAGAAAGCGTATTTCAGATACTTGGAGGCAATCGCTCCCTTGCCGTAGCCCAGCGCCTTCAATGTACCGATCTGGGTTCTCTGCTCTTCCACCATACGCGTCATCGTAGTCAGACTGATCAATGCCGCTACGAGGAAAAACAGTACCGGAATCACTTTGGCAAGGTTGCCGATACGCTCCGCATTTTCCCCGTATCCCGTATATTCCGGCAGTCCGTTTCGGTCGTCCACGTACCATTCCGGAAACTTGATATCCGCCAGCTCCTGCTCCGCATCCGCAATTTCCTGCTCTGCATCGAGAAGCTCCTGCTCCGCATCCTTTATCTTCTGTTCGCCGTCAGCGATCTTTTCCTCCGCTTCCAGCTTTCCTTCCTCGTATTCATCCCAGCCGTCTTTTATTTTCTGCTTATTTTCCGCCAGCTCTTTCTTTGCATCCGCGATCTGCTTCCTCGCATCGGCAAGCTCTGCTCTGGCATCAGAAAGCTGCTGCCGCCCGTCCGCAAGCTGCTGCTCCCCGTCCGCAAGCTGGCTCTTGGAAGCATTCAGCTTCGCCCAGCCAAGATCCAGCTCCTGCCGCGCCGAATCCAGTTTTGTCTTTGCCTTTTTCAGCTCTTTGTAGCCGTCATCAATCTCCTTCTGACCATCAGCGAGCTGCTTCTCACTGTTTTCCAGAGTAGCCTTTCCCTGCTCCAGGGCTGTCCGTCCCGACGACAGCTCTGCTTTCTTCGCATTCAGCTCCTGCCAGCCTGCCTTTAGCTGCTCGCCTGCCGCTGCCAGCTCCGCGTCCTTCGCATCCAGCGTCTGCTTCGTCGCCGCAAGCACTGCTGTATTTTCATCGAGCTGCTGCTTTGTGGCTGCAAGCACAGCCGCGTTTTGATCCAACTCCTGTTTTGCTGATGCAAGAGAGGCAGCGTTCTCGTCCAGTACCTGCTTTGTCGCCGCAAGCTGTGCGGCTGTCGCGTCAAGCTTTGCCTTCTCTTCTGCAAACGGAGCCACGGCCGCATTCAGGGAAGCTTCTGCCTGTTCTTTGGCGGTAGTGGCAGCGGCCTGCGCCTTAACTAATATCGTATCATGTTCATTCTGCAGATCTGCAAGCTCCACCTCCAGATTCCTCACCGCTTCCTGCTGCTGTGCCACCTTTTCCTCTGCCGCCGCAATTTTTCCTGGCGTTTCAGGATCGTTCTGATCCAATGTATCTCTCAAATTCTGCAATTCTTTCTCATACTGAGCCAAAATAGCCTGCGCCGCTGTAAGTTCCTGGCTTTTTGCCGCATGAGTTTCCCTATTCGTCTGAATATTACTGCTGCATTCATTCAACGCAACCGTAGCCGCATCATACGCTGTCTGCAGCGGACCTACCGTATTGTCATACGCCTGCTGATACTGAGAAAGCCCGGCCTCATACTCCGTATATCCGGTATCATATTGCGCCTGACCCGCTTTCCACTGCGCCTGACCTGCTTCCCACTGTGCAAACCCAGCATCATACTGCGCCTGACCCGCATTGTACTGCTCCCATCCGGCTGCAAGCTGCTGCTGTCCCGCCTCATACTGGGCTTTTCCATCGGCAAGCTGCGCTGCCCCGGCATCATACGCTGCCTGATTCTGCGAAAGCTCCTGTTCTGCCGCCGCAAGCTGCTGTTCACCTGACTCGATCTCCGCCAGATTTGTATTGTACTCCTTCCAGCCCTGCTCCAGAGCTGTTTTGCCACTGTCTATCTCCTTCTGGGCTGATTCCAATTTCTTCTTCGCCGCTGACGATTCCCTGTTGTACTCGGCCAGTCCCGACTGATATTCCTTTTCGCCCGATGCAAGTGTATTCTGACCGTCATCGTACTGCGCTTTTCCGTCGGCAAGCTTCTGCTCATTGTCCGCAATTTCCCGCTCGCCGTCAGATAGCTCCCGTTCGCCCTCCGCCATTTCCTTCTGTGCGTCGTTCAGCTCGCGTTTTCCATCCCGGATCTGCGTCTGACCGTCAAGCAGCTCTGACTCTGCTTCGGAAAGTTCCGATTCAGCCTCGATTTTTCCGTCCTCCAGCTCCTTTTTTGCATCCGCCAGCTCCTGCCTTCCATCAGCAACTTCCTGCTTTGCGTCTGCTATCTTTTCCCGGGCTTCTTCCATGACTTCATTATACCGGATCTCACAGCGGGCGCCTTCCATATCCTCCACCCGACTGTGTACTTCCTCCACCAGATCTTCATATCCGTCTGTAAACGCAGTCTCATCTATCGCTCCCGCGGCAGTCAGATACGCAACGCTGTACACCTCCGAGTCAAAATCCTCGGAAAGTACGTACATGATGCCGGTAACAGCTCCCGTTCCCAGAGTCGTATTGCCCTTATTGAAGGAAATATAGCAGGGGCTGTGCCCATATCCGCTGACTGTAAAGCTCCTGCGTTTTAAGCTGCTGTTTTCTTCATCTGAAACCGTGATCTCGATCTTATCGCCGGGCGCATATCCCATCTTTTTAGCATACGCGGAATCCAGAAAACACTCTCCCGGCTCATTCGGGATCTCTCCTGCTTCCGCCGCCAGTTTGTTCATACCGTCCGGAATCGACTCCACATGAAGTACATCCTGGGCATCCCCCGCGCCGCAGTAAATGTCCTCCATGTAGCAGCCTGCCACCGCATCCACGCCCTCCACTTCGCCAAGAGCCTGCAGATCCTTCTGTGTCAGTCCCAGCGTACTGATCACACGGATATCCATCAGGTTGCTGTCGTCAAAATACCAGTCTCCGGTAGACCGCATATCCGGCGCCGCAGACTGTATCCCCGAAAAGAAAGCAACGCCAAGCGCCACAATAAAAAAGATGGAGAGGAAGCGGTTCATGCTCTTTTTAATTTCAACGTAAAAATCTTTCCTCAGTGCTCTTTTCTTCATACCTACCACTCAATCGTCTGTACCGGTACAGGATGCTCATTCATCTGCATACTCGACACCCTGCCGTTTTTTATCTTGATCACGCGGTCCGCCATCGGCGTAATCGCCGTATTGTGCGTAATGACAATAACCGTCATCCCCCGCTCCCTGCACATATCCTGCAAAAGCCCCAGGATTGCCTTTCCTGTCTGGTAGTCCAGCGCTCCCGTCGGTTCATCGCACAAAAGCAGCTTTGGATTTTTCGCCAGCGCTCTTGCAATCGACACACGCTGCTGCTCCCCTCCCGAAAGTTGGGATGGAAAATTCTTCATACGCTGCTCCAGCCCTACCTCCCGAAGCACAGTCTCGGCATTCAGCGGATTTTTGCAGATCTGCATCGCCAGCTCCACATTTTCCAAAGCAGTCAGATTCGGAACCAGATTGTAAAACTGGAATACGAACCCGATATCATCCCGCCGGTATCCCGTCAGCCGTTTGTGGCTGTATTTTGCGATATCGTGCCCGTCCACCAGCACCCTGCCGCTGCTGGCTGTATCCATTCCGCCCAGGATATTCAGAACCGTCGTCTTGCCCGCGCCGCTGGGCCCGACGATCACCACAAATTCACCCTTCTGTATCTCAAAATCAATTCCGTCCACCGCATGGATCTCCACTTCACCCATACGGTAGATCTTTGTTACATGCTCCAGTTTAACAAATGCTTCTGACATCTGGTATGCCTCTTTCTCTGTTGATTCCTGCCCTCTGTCAGGT
>CAMTFT010000021.1 GCA_947071365.1 uncultured bacterium
GACAGATCTCCTGCATATCCCCGGACTCAATCGCATCCACCAAGCAATGCTTAATATGATCCTGTAAAATCACCTTGCCCGTGTTGTTTATGGCTGCCTTCACAGCGGATAGCTGTATCAGCACCTCGCTGCAGTCCCGGCCTTCTTCCACCATACGTTTGATGGACTGCATATGGCCAATGACCCGGGAGAGACGATTCAGCACCGCCTTTGTATTCTCGTGGGTATGCGTATGCTCATGGGAATGACCATCCGCCCCGGCATGGGAGTGTGTGTGCGTGTATACCGTGCCGTCCCTGCCTACGTGTGAATGCGTGTGTGTGTACGCCGTGCCATCCTTTTCCATACGTGAGTGTGCCATACCTGCTTCGTCTGCATGGGAATGTGCGTGCGTATGCGCCGTGCCATCCTTTTCCATATGCGAATGTGCCATACCCGCTTCATCTGCATGGGAATGTGCATGCGTGTACGCCGTGCCATCCTTTTCCATACGTGAGTGTGCCATACCCGCTTCGTCTGCATGGGAATACACATGCGTATATACCCTGCCGTCCTCTCCCATATGCGTGTGGCTATGCTCGTGTTCATTTATTGGTTCCATTTCTAATCCTCTTTTTGCCTTGCCCTACTTTTTTAAAGTGGGCTTTTTTGTTCCTGTTTTCGTCGCTGCTTTCTTCACTGCCGCAGTCTTTCCTGCTGCCCCTGCCTTCTTCGCTGCCCCAGTCTCTCCAGCTACTCTTGTCTTCTTTGCTGCTGCCGTTTTTTCTGCTGCTCCCACTTTCTTCACCGCAGCAGTCTCACCCGACGCTTTTGTCGTCTTCGCTGCCGCCAGCTTCTTTTCATCTTTCACCGTCTCTTCAGTTTTTGTACATTTGAATACGGAAATTCCCATCGGCGGTACAAGTATTTCAATGGAGTTTTCCCTGTCGTCGCAGACCACCTTTTTGGAAGCTTTTGCCCGCGGATTCGTATTGCCGTCGCCGCCGAATTCAGCGCTGTCGCTGTTGAAAATCTCTTTATACTTTCCGCAGTACGGAACGCCGATCTTATGCTTTTCATATACGAGCGGCGAGAAGTTCAGAACTACCAGGAGGTCATCCTCCTGCTTATCACTCCTTCTCATAAATACGAGAAGATTCTCATCCGCCGCCATGCTGTTGATCCACTCGAAGCCCTGCGGGTTGAAATCCTGCTTAAACAGGGCCGGCTGCTCTTTATACAGCTTCGTCAGCGCCTTCATGTATGCCTGCATCTGCTGATGTTCCTCGTATTCCAGCAGATTCCATTCTACCTGCTTTTCCTCGCTCCACTCGGAAAACTGTGCAATGTCCTGTCCCATGAACAGAAGCTTCTTGCCCGGATGCGTCATCATATATCCGTACGCCGCCCGCAGATTTGCGAACTTCGCCTTGCGCTTGCCCGGCATTTTTCCGATCATGGAGCCCTTCCCATGTACTACCTCATCATGGGAGAACGTCAGAACAAAATCCTCACTGTAAGCATAAATCATACTGAAGGTAAGCTCTCCGTGGTGATGGGAACGGAAAAACGGGTCAAGCTGCATATAGCCAAGGAAATCGTTCATCCAGCCCATGTTCCACTTATAGTCAAATCCGAGTCCGTCCTCTTCCACCGGAGCCGTGATCTTCGGCCACGCCGTGGATTCCTCCGCAATCAGGATCGCGCCGTCCTTATCCTTCTTGAAAATGGAATTCAGATGCTTGAAAAATTCCACTGCTTCAAGGTTTTCATGGCCGCCGTACATATTTGCGACCCACTCTCCGTCATTCTTGCCGTAATCCAGATACAGCATCGAAGCCACCGCATCCATGCGGATACCGTCTGCATGGTAAACATTTTTCCAGAATAATGCATTGGCAATCAGGAAGTTGGACACCTCCGGACGCCCGTAATTGTAGATCAGAGTCCCCCAATGCGGATGCGAGCCCTGTCTCGGGTCAAGATGCTCATACAGGCACGTACCGTCGAAAGCGGAAAGTCCGTGAGTATCCCGGGGGAAATGTGCCGGCACCCAGTCGAGGATGACCCCGATGCCGTTTTCATGCATATAGTTCATGAAATACATAAAATCCTGCGGCGTCCCGTAACGGGAAGTTGGCGCATAATATCCTGTCACCTGATATCCCCAGGAGCCGTCGAAGGGATGCTCCATCACCGGAAGCAGCTCAATATGCGTATATCCCATCTCTTTAACATAATCTGCGATCATGGGAGCCAGCTCACGGTAATTGTAGAAATACCGCCCATCCTCCGGCTTTCTAAAGGAGCCAAGATGGAGTTCATAAACGAACATAGGCTCTTTCTTCGTGTCACGCTGCTTCCGCTGTTCCATCCATGCCTGATCGCTCCATGCAAAATCTCTCAGATCCGCCACAACAGAAGCCGTATTCGGCCGCAGCTCAGCAGCGTTCCCGTAGGGGTCTGCTTTCAGATATGTAAGACCGCCCTTCGCCTTGATCTCGTATTTATAAATCGCGCCCGCCTTTATTCCGGGCACAAACAGCTCAAAAATACCGGAATCGGCCAGTCTCCGCATCGGAAGCCTGCGCCCGTCCCACAAATTGAAATCCCCGACCACGCTGACACGCATCGCATACGGCGCCCAGACAGCGAAATATACGCCCTCCGTGCCGTTAATGCTCATTGGATGAGCGCCCAGTTTATTGTAAATATCGTAGCAGATACCTGCGTTGAACTTCTTCGTTTCTTTTTCCGTAATCTGTGGAGCAAAGGAATACGCATCCTTCTTCTCCTCAGTCGTGCCGTCCTCGTATGATATCAGAAATGAATATTCCGGAATCCGCTTTCCGGGAAACAGCACTGCAAAATAACCTGCCTCGTCCTCCATATCCATGGAATATGTCTTCTTTCCTCCATTTACCCTCACGACAGCTTCCTTCGCATCCGGAAAAAATGCCTGGATCATGATACCATCCTCTGTCTGATGCGGTCCCAGGTATTTCTCAGGATGATCTTCCTCTGAATAAACAATCGCTTCCACGCCTGCCCAGTCCATTAAATCATATAACTTCTTATCCATATGGTATCCCTCCAAGGCTATATATTTACAGCTATCCGGAACTTCAGGTTCGAATATCTATAGAATCAGTTTATCATTTTATGTGTAAAAACACAAGAATAAACGGGAATTTTCGCACAATTGATGATTTTTATTACGGCTTGTACCATACGCCTGGCGTACACAAAAAGAATGTGCTGCGCACATTCCCGCGTCGAGCGTGGTCGCTTGCGACATATTACATCTTCGCGCGAGTGCGCATCCACACGGAGTGTTTTATGTCATAGGAGACGAAATTTCCTATGACAATAAAAACTGTCGGAAGCAGAAGCCCCGACAGCCATCAACCGAAATACTTATGAATTGTATTGATACACGTAATTTCTCATCTCTCTATCTCATGGATAAACAGCCCGCTTCTGAGCTTCGGCTCAAACCACGTTGACTTCGGCGGCATCAAAAGCCCCGCGTCCGCCACCGCGAACAGCTCTGTTATGGATGTCGGATACATGGCGAACGCCACTGCGCAGTCCGTATGCACTCTTCGCTCCAGCTCCGTAAGACCGCGGATCCCTCCGATAAAATCGATCCGCTTATCCGTTTTCGGATCGGTGATCCCCAGCACAGGCTCCAGAAGTTCCTTCTGGAGGACAGAGACATCCAGCCCATCCACCGGGTCTGAACTGCAATACTCCTCGCGGACGCTCAGGTGATACCACGTATCCCCAAGATACATAGTCATTGTCCCCTTTTTCTCTGGCTTTTCTGATGTTCTGCATTCCTGCACGATAAACTTTTCCTTCACCTTTTCAAGGAAAGCTTCGCTGCTCATCCCGTTCAGATCCTTTACGACACGGTTGTAATCCATGATCATCAGCTCGTCATCCGGAAACAGGATCGAAAGAAAATAATTGAACTCCTCGCTTCCGTCATAATCCGGATGCTGCGCGCGCCGCTTAAGCCCCACCCGGACAGCCGAAGCCGCCCTGTGATGACCGTCCGCTATGTATATATCCGATATTCCACCGAAGGCTTTCCATACCGCACAGATATCAGCTTCATCAAAAACGCACCAGCCGCGGTGGGTAATGCCATCCTCTGATGTAAACGCGAACATCGGCGCATTCTTTTTTACCTGCGCCGTAACCTTCTGAATCTGCTCATTTCTGCGGTAGGCCAGAAAAATAGGCCCCGTCTGCGCGCTGCACGCATCCACATGACGGATCCGGTCTGCCTCCTTCTCCGCCCTTGTGTTTTCGTGCTTCTTAATAACATTATTGACGTAATCATCAATGGAAGCGCAGGCCACCAGCCCCGTCTGGCTCCGGCCGTTCATCGTCAGCTCATAAAGGTAGTATGCCGCCCTTTCCTCCCGCACAAATACGCCCTCCCGGATACGCTCCTGCAAAAGGTCATGGGCCTTCTGATAGACCTCCGGCGCATACATATCCGCCGTTTCACCGAACTGCGTCTCAGGACGGTCGATATTCAAAAAAGACAGCCTGTCTTTTGCAGCTTCTACGTATGCTTCCTTTCTGTTGTACACATCATACGGGAGCGCTGCCACCCGGGAATAAAAGCCCTCATCCGGGTGGATGCACTGAAATGGTTTTATATCTGCCATATTTACTCCTTATTTTACCACACGCACCTTCACAACGCCCTCAACGGCCCGAAGCTGTTCGACAACCTCTCCCGATACCGGCGTATCCAGATCCACCAGCGTATACGCATAATCGCCTTTACTGGTGTTACTCATGTTTTTGATGTTTGTATCTGAAAGAATATCCGCGAAACGTCCGATCATCTTTTTGACATTTCTGTGATAAATGGCAATTCTTGACTCCGCATTGCAAATGCCAAGATCACAGTTCGGATAATTTACAGAATTGCGGATATTTCCGTTCTCCAGGAAATTCTTCAGCTCCTTGACCGCCATTACGGCACAGTTATCCTCTGACTCCGAGGTGGAGGCTCCAAGATGCGGCGTGATGATAACGCCTTTTTTGCCGATGGTGGTCGTGTTCGGGAAATCAGATACGTATCTGTGTACCTTTCCGGCCTCGATCGCTTCGATCACAGCCTCCTCATCCACCAGAAGATCTCTGGCGAAATTCAGGATGACCACGTTGCACTTCATTTTTTCGATTGCCTCGCGGCCTATCATCTTCCGCGTCGAATCGAGAAGCGGCACATGGATCGTAATATAATCACACTGCTCATAGATCTCGTTTACATCGCTGATATGGCGGATGCTTCTGGAAAGATTCCATGCCGCATCCACGGAAATATACGGATCATACCCGTATACCTCCATGCCAAGGTGCGTCGCCGCGTTTGCCACCTGCACACCGATGGCTCCAAGCCCGATGATGCCAAGCTTTTTATTCTGCAGCTCGCTTCCTGCAAATCTCTTCTTTTCTTTTTCGGTGGCCGCCGCAATGTCCTCATTGCCCGCCTGGCTCTGTACCCAGTTTGCGCCGCCGATAATATCTCTGGCTGCCATCAGCATTCCGGCAAATACCAGCTCTTTTACGCCGTTGGCATTTGCGCCCGGCGTATTGAACACGACGATTCCCTGCTCCGCACATTTTTCCAGCGGAATATTGTTGACCCCGGCTCCTGCCCGGGCGATCGCCTGGAGCGTATCCGGCAGCTCCATATCATGCATTTTCGCACTGCGCACCAGCACTGCGTCCGCATCTTTGATATCCTGAACCCGCGTATACTCCTCCGTAAAACGGCTCAGTCCAACTTCTGCGATCTGATTCAAACAAGCATAACGATACATTATCCATTCACCTCTTCAAAGTTTTTCATGAATGATACGAGAGCATCAACGCCCTCTGATGGCATCGCATTGTAAATGCTTGCGCGCATACCGCCTACGCTGCGGTGGCCCTTCAGGTTCACGAAGCCTTCCGCCTCCGCTTCCTTCACAAATTTAGCATCCAGCTCCTTGTCACCTGTCACGAATGGCACATTCATCAGAGAACGGTCTTCCTTTACAACAGTTCCCCGGAACATATTGCTGCTGTCAAGGAAATCGTACAGCACTTTCGCCTTTGCCTCATTGCGCTCCTTCATAGCCTGAAGGCCGCCCGTCTCCCGGATCCACTTGAATACCTTGCCGCACATATAGATGCAGTAGCAGTTCGGTGTGTTGTACATGGAACCGGCATCTGCATGAGTCTTGAACTTCATCATGGTCGGTGTGAAATCCATCACATCATCCGTGATCAGATCCTCCCGGACGATGGAAATGACCATACCTGCCGGACCGATATTCTTCTGAACTCCGCCGTAAATGATACCGTAATCAGAAACATTCACCGGCTCAGAAAGGAAACAGGAGGATACGTCGGAAACAAGCAACTTGCCCTTCGTATTCGGCAGCTTTTTGTATTTCGTTCCATAAATCGTGTTGTTCTCGCAAATATATACGTAATCGGCATTCTCACTGATCGGCAGGTCACTGCAGTCAGGAATATACGAAAAGGTCTTATCCTCACTGGACGCGACAGCGTTGGCCTGGCCGTACTTCTTCGCCTCCTGCCATGCTTTTTTCGCCCACTGTCCCGTGATGATATAATCAGCCACACGGTTCTTCATCAGGTTCATCGGAATCATGGAAAACTGAAGGCTGGCGCCTCCCTGTAGAAACAGTACCTTATAATTGTCGGGAATCTGCATGATATCCCGCAGGTCGGCTTCCGTCTCCTGAATCAGATCGTCAAACACCTTTGAGCGGTGGCTCATCTCCATGACGGACATGCCGCAGCCCTTATAATCCAGCATCTCTGCCTGTGCCTCTTTCAGAACAGCCTCAGGCAGTACAGCCGGGCCTGCTGAAAAGTTGTAAACTCTGCTCATTTTTTCATCCTCCTCAGATCGTTGCAGTTCGTTAATATTCAGTCAAGGTCATCCTGATCAAATACGGTATCGATCGGCTTTCCTGCCGCTACCATCGGAAATACCTTATCATCACAGTCGATCACGCAGTCCAGTACCACCGGCTTGCCAAGAGACAGCGCCTTTTCCAGAGCAGGCGTCAGCTCCTCCTTATTCGTCACGCGAATACCGGTTGCTCCCATTGCCTCCGCAAGCTTCACAAAGTCCACCGCATCGTTCAGAACTGTCGCTGCATAGCGTTTTCCGTAGAACAGGGTCTGCCACTGACGAACCATTCCCAGAACATGGTTGTTGATGACTACCTGAACGACCGGAATATTGTAGCGCACTGCCGTCGCGATTTCATTCATATTCATGCGGAAGCATCCGTCTCCTGCGATATTGACCACTGTCTTGTCCGGATTTGCCACCTTTGCACCGATAGCGGCTCCGAGGCCGTATCCCATGGTGCCCAGGCCTCCCGATGTCAGAAGTGTTCTTGGCTTCGGATATTTGTAATACTGGGCGGCCCACATCTGATGCTGGCCCACCTCAGTTACGATGATCGCATCACCCTTTGTCTGTCGGTAGATCTCTTCCACTATATACGGGCCTGTAAGTCCCTCCGTATTGTATTTCAGCGGATACTTCGCCTTCAGCTCTTTTACGGCTTCATCCCACTCATCATGGTGGTGTTCCTCGATCCGATCATTCAGACGCTTCAATACCTCTTTTACGTCACCGATAACGGCAGCGTTCACCAGAATATTCTTATTGATCTCTGCCGGGTCAACATCAATCTGAAGCACCTTTGCATGCTTCGCAAAAGCCTTCGCCTGGCCTACGACACGGTCACTGAATCTGGCTCCCAGCGTGATCAGCAGGTCACACTGCGTTACGCCAAGGTTCGCCGCCTTCGTCCCATGCATACCAAGCATACCCGTGTAAAGCTCGCTCTTTCCGTCGTAAGCGCCTTTTCCCATCAGGGAATCTGCCACCGGCGCATGCACCTTCTGGGCGAATTCCTTCAGCTCATCCTCCGCACCGGAGATCACTGCGCCGCCGCCAACGAAGATAAACGGCTTTTTGGCTTTGTTGATCAGGTCAACGGCAGCCTCAAGGTCTGCCTCCTTAATATATTCGGTACTGCGTACCACAGGTTCCGGCTTCACCGGCTCATAATCCGTCACGGCCGCCGTCACATCCTTCGGAATATCGATGAGCACCGGGCCTGGTCGTCCTTCCTGGGCGATATGGAACGCCCAGCGGATCGTGTCTGCCAGCTTCGTTACATCCTTTACAATAAAATTATGCTTCGTTATCGGCATTGTGACACCTGTAATATCTATCTCCTGAAAGCTGTCCTTTCCCAGAAGGCTTACTCCCACGTTCGCCGTGATTGCCACGATCGGAACGGAGTCCATGTAAGCCGTTGCGATACCTGTAACAAGATTCGTCGCACCAGGTCCTGAAGTAGCCATGCACACGCCGACCTTTCCGGTAGAACGCGCATAGCCGTCTGCCGCGTGGGACGCCCCCTGCTCATGAGAGGTCAGGATATGGCGGATCTCATCGCTGTGCTTGTAAAGCTCGTCGTAGATGTTCAGGATTGCTCCTCCAGGATAACCAAATACCGTATCTACGCCCTGCTCCTTCAGACACTCAATGACAATTTCTGAACCATTTAATTTCATATCAAAAAACCCTTTCTTTCGCAATCTATATATATGCTCTGCATTTCCTCGGTCGCGGGCATTCGCCCTATCAGCCATCGCCGATGCTCATCTGCCTGTGCGCACGCACCCATCAGTTGTGCATCACCGCTGTCTGGCACGGCTCATTATCTTCGCGGAATCTCCAGCACCGCACCACGGTTTCCGGAAGTAACAAGGGACGCATAGCGTGCCAGATAACCCGTCGTGATCTTCGGCTCTCTCGGCTGCCATTTTGCCCGGCGCTGCGCCAGCTCTTCATCAGAAACCGCCAGCTCCAGCCTGCACTCCGGAATATTGATCTTGATGATATCGCCCTCTTCTACCAGAGCGATCGGTCCGCCGACGGCTGCCTCCGGAGAAACGTGTCCGATGGAAGCTCCTCTCGATGCACCGCTGAAACGGCCGTCTGTGATCAGCGCCACACTGGAACCAAGACCCATACCTGCGATAGCGGAGGTGGGGTTCAGCATCTCTCTCATACCGGGGCCGCCCTTCGGTCCCTCATAACGGATGACTACAACGTCCCCTGCCACGATCTTTCCGCCAAGGATCGCTGCAATTGCATCCTCTTCACAGTCAAATACCCGGGCCGGGCCTTCATGCACCATCATCTCAGGAACAACGGCGGAGCGCTTTACGACACCGGAATCCGGCGCCAGATTGCCCTTGAGGATCGCCAGGCCGCCTGTCTCGCTGTACGGATTTTCCAGCGGACGGATGACCTCAGGATTTTTGTTGACGCAGCCTGAAATATTTTCACCCACAGTCTTGCCCGTAACTGTCATACAGTCAAGGTTCAGAAGGTTCTTCTTCGTAAGCTCATTCATCACCGCATACACGCCCCCGGCCTCGTTCAGGTCTTCCATGTATGTCGGGCCTGCCGGCGCCAGATGGCAGAGATTCGGTGTCCGGGCGCTGACCTCATTTGCGATATCCACATTCAGCTCCACTCCGGCCTCATGGGCGATCGCCGGAAGATGCAGCATACTGTTTGTGGAGCAACCCAGTGCCATATCCACGGTCAGGGCGTTCATAAATGCTTTTTCTGTCATGATATCTCTCGGGCGGATGTCCTTCTTCAAAAGCTCCATGATCTGCATACCGGCCATCTTTGCGAGACGGATTCTCTCGGAATATACTGCCGGAATCGTGCCGTTGCCCTTCAGCCCCATACCAAGGACCTCTGTCAGACAGTTCATGCTGTTTGCCGTATACATACCGGAGCAGGAGCCGCAAGTCGGACATACCTTCTCCTCATATTCTCTTACCTCTTCCGCCGTCATCTTTCCGGCAGTGTGCTCTCCTACCGCCTCAAACATGCTGGAAAGGCTTCTCTTTCTGCCCTTCAAATGGCCTGCCATCATCGGGCCGCCGCTGACAAAGATCGTCGGGATGTTCAGTCTGGCTGCCGCCATCAGAAGCCCCGGAACGTTCTTGTCGCAGTTCGGAATCATGACAAGGGCGTCAAACTGGTGTGCTATTGCCATACACTCCGTGGAGTCGGCGATCAAATCTCTCGTCACCAGAGAATATTTCATTCCCACATGTCCCATGGCGATACCGTCACAGACAGCGATTGCCGGGAACTCTCTCGGAACGCCGCCGGCCATGGCTACGCCGAGCTTGACTGCTTCCGTTATCTTATCCAGATTCATATGTCCCGGAACTACTTCGTTGTAGGAATTCACAATACCGATCAACGGACGTTTCATCTCCTCCTCCGTCATGCCCAGAGCATGGAACAGAGAACGGTGCGGTGCCTGCTGAATTCCCTTTTTCACAGCGTCACTTCTCATAATCTTTTCTCCTCCTTTATCTTAAAAACCGTATCCGGAATACGGTTCTACAACTCTTCCCATGCAACGCTTCATCTTCGCTGCACAGCCCCAACTTTGCCGTATAGCTTTATCTTCGCTGCACATTTTGTCAGCAAGGATCAGACGCGCTCTGCGATCAGATCTCCCATTTTGTCTGTTCCAACCTGCGTACATCCCTCCGACATGATATCCACGGTGCGGTAGCCTTCCTTCAATACCTGCTTCACCGCAGCTTCGACCGCATCCGCAGCTTCGTCCAGATCAAGGGAATACCGCAGCATCATTGCCGCAGACAGGATCGTCGCGATCGGATTCGCAATATTTTTCCCCGCGATATCCGGCGCGGAACCGTGGCTCGGCTCATACAGTCCGAACTTCGTTTCATTCAAAGATGCGGAAGACAGCATACCGATGGAGCCTGTAACCATGCTCGCCTCATCAGAAAGAATATCACCGAACATGTTCTCGGTAAGGATCACGTCGAACTGCCCCGGATCCTTCACGAGCTGCATCGCACAGTTGTCCACCAGCATATGAGAAAGCTCGACATCGGGATAATCCTTTGCGACCTCCTCCACCACTGCTCTCCAAAGTCTGGAGGAATCCAGCACATTCGCCTTGTCTACGCTGCAGACCTTTCCACGGCGCTTTCTTGCGATATCGAATCCCTTTACCGCGATCCTGCGGATCTCATTTTCATTATATACAAGCTGTCTCTTATACACATCTCCGAGCCCACGAGACGGAGCTACATC
>CAMTFT010000022.1 GCA_947071365.1 uncultured bacterium
AGATGTAGCTCCGTCTCGTGGGCTCGGAGATGTGTATAAGAGACAGGGTTTTTATATACCATTCGGTATATACAGTATGAAAAGATTGCTACTGTTGAAGGAGGCAGACGATGTTGTACGATAAGGTACCTACCAGTCTGAATTTTGTCGAACGCGAAAAGCAGACAGAGAAATTCTGGAAAGAAAATAAGATTTTTGAGAAAAGTATGGAGAACCGCAAGGAAGGGGAAACATACACATTTTATGACGGGCCGCCAACTGCAAATGGCAAGCCGCATATTGGGCACGTTCTGACGCGTGTTATTAAGGATATGATTCCGCGTTACCAGACGATGAAGGGAAAGATCGTTCCGAGAAAGGCCGGATGGGATACCCATGGTCTTCCGGTGGAGCTGGAGGTTGAGAAGCTTCTGGGTCTGGACGGCAAGGAACAGATCGAGGAGTACGGATTGATTCCTTTCATTGATAAATGTAAGGAAAGTGTATGGAAATATAAGGGAATGTGGGAGGATTTCTCCGCCACTGTCGGTTTCTGGGCTGACATGGATGACCCGTACGTAACGTACCACGACGACTATATTGAGTCGGAATGGTGGGCGCTGAAAGAGATCTGGGACAAAAAGCTTCTGTACAAGGGCTTCAAGGTAGTTCCGTATTGCCCGCGCTGCGGCACCCCGCTTTCCGCGCAGGAGGTGGCACAAGGCTACAAGACTGTGAAGGAGCGTTCTGCTATCGTGCGCTTCAAGGCAGTCGGTGAAGATGCGTATTTCCTGGCATGGACCACAACGCCGTGGACGCTTCCTTCCAACCTGGCTCTCTGTGTGAATCCGGAGGATACGTACTGCAAGGTAAAGGCTGCTGACGGCTATACGTATTATATGGCGGAGGCGCTTCTTGATACGGTGCTTGGCAGACTGGCCGACAAGGAGAGCGGCACACCGGCGTATGAAGTTCTGGAGACATATAAGGGAAAAGATCTGGAATACAGGGAATATGAGCCGCTGTTCGCCTGCGCCGGTGAGGCAGCAGAAAAACAGCACAAAAAAGCGCATTTCGTGACGTGTGACAATTACGTTTCCATGTCAGACGGTACTGGTATCGTCCATATCGCTCCGGCTTTCGGTGAGGATGATGGACGTATCGGACGCAATTACGAGCTTCCGTTTGTACAGTTCGTAAACGGAAAGGGCGAGATGACGGAGGAAACGCCGTACGCAGGTCTGTTCGTGAAGGATGCCGACAAGCCGATCCTCGTGGATCTGGAAAAAGAGGGCAAGCTTTACGACGCTCCGAAATTTGAGCATGAATATCCGCACTGCTGGAGATGTGACACTCCGCTGATCTATTATGCGAGAGAGTCCTGGTTCATCAAGATGACTGCGGTGAGGGATGACCTGATCGCAAATAACAATACGATCAACTGGATCCCGGAGAGCATCGGCAAGGGACGTTTCGGTGACTGGATCGAGAACGTTCAGGATTGGGGAATTTCCCGTAACCGTTACTGGGGCACTCCGTTAAATATCTGGGAGTGTAAGGAATGCGGCCATATGCATTCCATCGGAAGCCGCCAGGAGCTGTTCGAGATGAGCGGAAATGAAGCGGCAAAGACGGTTGAGCTTCACCGTCCGTATATCGATGAGATCACGATAAAGTGTCCCGAGTGTGGCGGCGTGATGCACCGTGTACCGGAGGTTATCGACTGCTGGTTCGATTCAGGAGCGATGCCTTTTGCACAGTATCACTATCCGTTTGAAAATAAAGAATATTTTGAGGCACATTTCCCGGCACAGTTTATTTCTGAGGCCGTGGATCAGACGAGAGGATGGTTCTATTCTCTGCTGGCAGAGTCTACGCTGCTGTTCAACAAGGCGCCATATGAGAACGTCATCGTTCTTGGCCACGTGCAGGATGAGAACGGCCAGAAGATGAGTAAGTCCAAGGGAAATGCCGTTGACCCGTTTGAGGCGCTGGAGACGTACGGAGCCGATGCGATCCGCTGGTACTTCTATATCAACAGCGCTCCGTGGCTGCCGAACCGCTTCCATGGCAAGGCCGTGCAGGAGGGACAGCGTAAATTCATGGGTACTCTGTGGAATACGTACGCGTTCTTCGTGCTCTATGCAAATATTGACAATTTTGATCCGATGAAATACTCTCTGGATTACGATAAGCTTCCGGTCATGGACAAATGGCTGCTCTCGAAGATGTATACGATGGTCCAGGATGTAGATAATGATCTGGGAAGCTACAAGATCCCGGAGGCGGCAAGAGCGCTTCAGGAGTTCGTGGATGATATGAGCAACTGGTACGTCAGAAGAAGCCGTGAACGTTTCTGGGCGAAGGGCATGGAGCAGGATAAGATCAACGCTTACATGACGCTGTATACGGCTCTTGTGAATGTCTGCAAGGCTGCTGCTCCGATGATTCCGTTTATGACAGAGGATATCTACCGCAATATCGTATGCAAGGTGGACCCGGACGCACCGGAAAGCATCCATCTGTGTGATTTCCCGGTTGTAGATGCATCCCGCATCGATAAGGAGCTGGAGAAAGCGATGGATGAGGTACTGAAGGTCGTTGTGATGGGCCGTGCCTGCAGAAATGCAGCAAACATCAAGAACCGTCAGCCGATCGCGCAGATGTACGTGAAGGCTCCGGAAGCATTGCCGGAATACTTTGTAGATATTATCCGGGATGAGCTGAATGTGAAGAGCGTCACATTTACAGAGGACGTCAGCGCATTCACTTCCTATACATTCAAGCCGCAGCTTAAGACTGTGGGACCGAAATACGGCAAGCTGCTGGGCAAGATCCGCCAGGCGCTTCCTGCACTGGACGGCAATGCGGCCATGAGCGAGCTGAAAGCAAACGGTGTTCTGAAGCTCGTATTCGGCAGCGATGAGGTCGTACTGGCAGAAGAAGACCTGCTGATCGAAGCGGCTCAGACGGAGGGATACGTATCTGACAGCAACGGTGATATTACGGTTGTTCTTGATACGAAGCTGACTCCGGAGCTGATCGAGGAGGGCTTTGTGCGCGAGCTGATCAGCAAAATCCAGACGATGCGTAAGGAAGCCGGTTTTGAGGTCATGGATAAGATCCGCGTATCCGTAAAGGATAATGAAAGGATAAATGCAATTCTTCAGAAATATGAAAAAGATATTCTGACTGATGTCATGGCAGATGAGATCGTATATGACACGGTTGTTGGATATACGAAAGACTGGAATATCAACGGAGAAGCTGTAACGATGGGTGTTGAGAAGCTTTAAGAGAGCTTGAGGGGGAAGAAAAATGCGGCGCCGGTTCAGGGTATCCTGAACCGGGGACAGGACGCAAAGGCTGCCTGGCCGGCTGCACAATATCTGGAAAGGAATAGAATAATATGAGCAAATTGATTGACAAGGAAGTATTCAAGGAGCGAGTGAAGGAAAACGTCAAGACTCTTTACCGCAAGACGCTTAAGGAAGCGAACCAGCAGCAGATCTTTCAGGCAGTATCCTACGCTGTAAAGGATGAGATCATCAACAACTGGCTTGCTACGCAGAAGCAGTATGAGATGGATGATCCGAAGACCGTGTACTACATGTCCATGGAGTTTCTGATGGGCCGTGCGCTGGGCAACAACCTGATCAACCTGACCGCATACAACGAAGTGAAGGAAGCTCTGGAGGAAATGGGCTTTGATATCAATGTCATCGAGGACCAGGAGCCGGATGCGGCTCTCGGAAACGGTGGTCTTGGCCGTCTGGCAGCATGTTTCCTTGATTCCCTGGCAACTCTGGGATATTCCGCATACGGCTGTGGTATCCGTTACCGTTACGGTATGTTCAAGCAGAAGATCGAGAACGGCTATCAGGTGGAGGTGCCGGATAACTGGCTGAAGGACGGCAACCCGTTTGAGCTCCGTCGTCCGGAATACGCGAAGATCGTCAAGTTCGGCGGTTATGTCCGCGTTGAGTACGACGAGAAGAGGCGGAGAAACAACTTCATTCAGGAGGGATACCAGTCTGTACGGGCGATTCCTTTCGATATGCCGATCCTGGGATACAACAACAATATCGTAAATACGCTGCGCGTATGGGATGCGGAGGCAATCAATGATTTCCACCTTGACGCATTTGACAAGGGAGATTACCAGAAGGCAGTTGAGCAGGAGAACCTGGCAAAGAACCTGGTAGATGTCCTCTACCCGAACGACAACCATTACGCAGGAAAAGAGCTGCGTCTGAAACAGCAGTATTTCTTTATTTCCGCAAGCGTTCAGGAAGCGATCGCAAAATATAAGAGAAACCACAACGATATCCGCAAGTTCCATGAGAAGGTTACATTCCAGCTCAACGATACCCATCCGACGGTAGCAGTTGCGGAGCTGATGCGTATTCTCGTTGACGAGGAAGGCCTTGAGTGGGATGAGGCATGGGAGGTAACGACAAAGACCTGCGCTTACACGAACCATACCATCATGGCAGAGGCTCTTGAAAAATGGCCGATCGAGCTGTTCTCCAGACTGCTTCCGCGTGTATACCAGATCGTTGAGGAGATCAACCGTCGTTTCGTTGAGGAGATTCAGAAGAAATATCCGGGCAATCAGGAGAAGGTGCGCAAGATGGCTATCATCTACGACGGACAGGTCAAGATGGCGCATCTGGCTATCGCAGCCGGTTACTCCGTAAACGGTGTTGCAAGACTGCACACGGAGATCCTGAAGAACCAGGAGCTGAGAGATTTCTACGAGATGATGCCGCAGAAGTTCAACAACAAGACGAACGGTATCACCCAGAGAAGATTCCTGCTTCATGCAAACCCGCTTCTGGCAGACTGGGTAACTGCACATATCGGTGACGAGTGGATTACGGATCTTCCGCAGATCGCAAAGATGAAGATCTATGCAGATGACCCGAAGGCACAGCAGGAATTTATGAACATCAAATACCAGAACAAGCTGCGCCTTGCAAAATACATCAAGGAGCACAACGGTGTGGATGTTGACCCGCGTTCCATCTTTGACGTACAGGTAAAGAGACTGCATGAGTACAAGCGTCAGCTTCTGAACATTCTGCACGTGATGTATCTGTACAATCAGATCAAGGATCACCCGGAGATGGATTTCTATCCGAGAACATTTATCTTTGGTGCAAAGGCAGCAGCAGGCTACCGCCGTGCAAAACAGACCATCAAGCTGATCAACAGCGTGGCAGACGTGGTGAACAACGACCGCTCCATCAATGGCAAGCTGAAAGTCGTATTCATCGAGGATTACCGTGTATCCAACGCAGAGCTGATCTTCGCGGCAGCAGATGTTTCCGAGCAGATCTCCACTGCAAGTAAGGAGGCATCCGGTACAGGTAACATGAAGTTCATGCTGAACGGCGCTCCGACACTCGGCACTATGGACGGTGCAAACGTTGAGATCGTCGAGGAAGTCGGTGCAGAGAACGCATTCATCTTCGGTCTGTCCGCAGATGAAGTTATCCGCTTCGAAAACGAGGGCGGCTACCATCCGGTAGATTATTTCAACAACGACCAGGATATCCGCCGCGTGCTGATGCAGCTCATCAACGGCGAATATTCTCACGGCGACATGGAAATGTTCCGGGAGATCTATGATTCACTGCTCAACACGAACAACAGCGACAGACCGGATACGTACTTCATCCTGGCTGACTTCAAGTCCTATGCAGAGGCACAGAGACGCGTGGAGAAAGCGTACCGCGATGAGGCAGGCTGGGCGAGAATGGCTATTTTGAATATGGCCAGCAGCGGAAAGTTCACATCAGACCGTACGATTCAGCAGTATGTGGATGAGATCTGGCACCTGGATAAGGTAGAGGTGACGGTGGATCCGAGATCCTTTGAGTTATAATAATAGATTAGGTATTTACTACGGACGGTGAATCTCACAAATCGTTCTTTCAGGGAAAATGATTTGTGGGATTCGCCTGTTTTAGTGTTATGGTAAAAAAGAACTGTGTTTCCTGTATAAATTGCTCTTTTCTGGTAATCCTATCACTAAACCGGTGAGGAATCATAATGATGAGGTGAATGATATGGATAAGAGAGCATTTAAGAATTTTATTACGAAACGCAGCAGCATTTGGACACTCAGCCTGTGCATGACAGGTATTCTTGTTTTGGGCGGCATTGCGGCGGTGGACAAGGCGCGCAGGGGAAATGACACGCAGTCTGAAACGGAAATCGGCCAGGTAGCCTATCTTGAGGAAGAGATCGACTCCGCAGGCGATGGGATGGATGCGCTGTTCCCGACGCTGGATGAGAAAATGACAGAGGATCTGGCGCAGGCATCCGGCAATACGGTGGAAGAAGACGATATGCTTTCCGGGGAAGCTGCGGAAGGAACGGATGAGGAAGCAGGCGTGCAGGCATCTGCGGATAACGTAGAAAACGCAGGCAATACAGGCGATACGGGTGATGCAGGAAGCGCAGACAATATGAGTGATGCAGGCGCTGTGGAAACTGCTGGAAATACAGGTGATGCGGCCAATACAGGCGACGCAGAGAGTACCGATGCGTCATCAGGCACAGACGCGGCAGAGGAGGCTTCCTCCGGCCAGATCATATCAGAGCAGGTACTGATGCAGAACGGTATCGACTTTACGGAAGAATCTTCTTTGATGTGGCCTTCCGCAGGAACGATTCTGATCGATTACAGCATGGATGGAAGCGTTTATTTTCCGACTCTGAATCAGTACAAGTACAATCCGGCGCTGATTATCGGCAGCGACGTGGGAAACCAGGTGCTGGCAGCGGCAAAGGGAATCGTGGAGTCTGTTACGATTGACGAAGTGACGGGGAATACTCTTGTGATGAATCTCGGAAATGGGTATAAGCTTACTTACGGTCAGCTCAAGGAGCTGGCAGTTGCGGAGGGTGATGTAGTGGAGGAAGGAGCTCTTCTGGGCTACGTCAGCGAGCCGACGAAGTATTATGCAAAGGAAGGCGGCAACCTTTACTTTGCAATGACACAGAATGATGAAGCGGTGGATCCCGTTCTCTACCTGGAATAGACAGGACAGGCAAATCAATTTATAGAAGCTGAAATACCTCAGGACAACCGCTGCAATCGGTTTCCTGGGGTGTTTTTTATATCGCAGAAAACAAAACGGCATTCAATAAATCACGGGAAAGTGAAATGGATCGAACCGGGTGAAAGGAAGCGTGTTAAATTACAGAATCCTTGCACAAAATTGGAGATTCGAAGTATAATAGAACAGGAGCAGATATCCGTATATAATCTGCGGCCGGAATTTTACGGGCGGTTTTGATGATTTGGGTGAAGTACAGTTTTATCCGGCTGCTTCATATACAGGGGATGGAATACCATCCCTGTACATAGCCCGTATATACGGTAAAATCTGCCCGTACAACAGAAAATGTTTTGCGAGGCGCATATGAATTATACATATATGTTAAAATGCAGCGACAATACGTACTATACCGGCTGGACAAATGATCTGGACAGGCGTATCAGGGCGCATAATAACGGAACCGGCGGGAAATATACAAGAAGCCGCAGGCCGGTGGAGCTGGTCTATTATGAGGTTTTTGAGACAAAGCATGAAGCGATGAGCCGTGAGGCGGCGATCAAGCAGCTTACGAGGAAGCAGAAGGAACAGCTAGTACAACATAATTATTAGCCGGACAGCAAAGTTCAGGATATCTCAAAATGAACACCCTTACAGGTTCTTCTTTGAGATATCCTGAATCTGTGCTGTCTTTGGATCATACATAAGAAGATGAGGAATTGAAAGGGGATTTCACAAAATGGCGGGTTACAAAAGGATTACGCTGGAGCGATCATTTTATAAGGGATTTTTTGCGATTTATGTAGCCCTTGTGCTGCAGAATGTGGTCACGCTCAGCGTAAATCTGGCAGACAACATGATGCTGGGGGCTTATAGTGAGGTATCGCTATCGGGAGTGGCGGCGGTAAATCAGATACAGTTCATATACCAGCAACTTATGATGGCGCTGGGAGACGGGCTTGTGATCTTCTGCAGCCAGTATTGGGGCAAAAAGATGACTGGGCCGATGAAGCGGATCGCAGCGACGGCGATGCAGGCGGCGCTATTGGTCTGTGTGGTTCTGTTTACACTGGTCAGCCTGTTTCCACATCGGGTGGTGGGGCTGTTCACTACGGACGAGCCGATCATTGCTGAGGGTGTGCGGTATCTGAGGACGATCCGGTTTACATATCTTTTTTTTGCTGTGACGCAGATCCTTCTGGCGACGCTTCGCAGTGTCGAGATCGTGAAGATCGCATTTTTGCTGTCGATTCAGACCTTTTTTATTAACTGCGGCATCAATTACGTGTTGATTTACGGAAGATTCGGCGCGCCGGAGCTGGGCGTGACCGGAGCAGCCATCGGAACGCTGGTGGCCAGAATCGTGGAATGTATTGTGCTGATTTTTTATATTTCAAAAAAAGAAAAGAACCTTCAGATCCGTCTCAGGGAGTATCTGCGGTTTGATAGGGTACTCTGTCTGGACTATATCAAGATCACGGCTCCAATGATGGTGGTACAGGGGCTCTGGGGGCTGAATACGGCCATGCAGACAGTGATCCTGGGGCATATGACGTCGGCGGCCATTGCGGCGAACAGCGTGGCTTCTACGCTGTTTTTGCTGGTGAAATCCATACCGGTGGGAGCAGCCTCCACCGCGTCTATCCTGATAGGAAAAAAAATCGGGGAGGGCGACCTGGATATGGTCAAAAACTATGCCAGAGTATTGCAGAAGATGTTCGTGGCAATTGGTATTATCAGCGGAATTCTGCTGTTCTTCCTGCGGATTCCGGTGCTCAGATTATATGATCTGTCGGAGGGAACGAGGGAAATGGCGAATACTTTCCTGATCATTCTCAGTGTCATCTGTGCGTTCATGTCGTACCAGATGCCTACGAACAACGGAATCATCCGCGGCGGCGGAAATGCCATGTTCGTAGTAAAGATGGATATTATCAGTATCTGGCTGATCGTGATTCCGCTGTCCTTTGTGATGGCCTTTGTCGTAAAAGCATCTCCCGTGGTCGTAGTCTGCTGCCTGAATGCAGATCAGGTATTCAAATGTGTGCCGGCATTTTTGGAAGCAAACTACGGGAAATGGATTCGGAAGCTGACGCGGGATGACCAGGCAGCCTGAGGGAATAAAAATATTTTATTCTTCCTTTTTCAGCAGCGAAGCAACAGCGCTGTAGACCAGTCCGGCGATGACCCATACGATCCAGGTGAACTGCCATTGTCTGGTGACAAAGCTCCAGCCGAGGTAGATAGCGGTGATAATGGGCCAGTAAAAGCGGCTGAATTTTTGCACGCGGTTGTTCTGAGAGCGTTCTTCCGTGCCAAATTTCCCTTCCAGAAGGAGCAGGTCATAGCTGTCCTTCACAGCGTCTTCGGAGATGAACAGATATACGGCAACAGAAACAATGCAAAAGAGAAGCACAAGCATCAGAACGCATATCTGGTCGGAAGCATCGGCAAATCCGGCAATAAAAAGCGGGACAGGACACAGGATGCACAGTGCCGTTCCAACGATCATAGAGCGGGTGTGTTTGCCTTCGAAGGCGCTGCGTTTCTCCCGGATGATGCCGGAAACGCCATATTCCAGTTCAAAATCATAGCTTTTCAGATATTTAAACTGCTTCATGCGGGCATCGTCATAAATAAAAATGGCTACAGCCGCAGAGACAAGTAGGAGCAACAGGATAATGCCGAGACCTCCGGCCATATTTTCAGAAAGAGAAACGATACTGCTTTCTGAAAAACCAGCCAGCAGAAAAAGCGGAGTCGGACAAAGAATGCAGAGCATCGTGGCGAGACCAGTTAGTTTGCCGCTGGACTTCATACAGGAAATATAATGATTTGCTTCCTGAACAGACACCCGTGGTCCGCCGGAGGTTTCCTGATATGGAGAGTATTCCGGCTCTTCCATATCATCCTTGAGGAGATAGTCGGTAGTGACATCAAAGATGCGCGCAAGCTCCAGGAGCTTGGTGATATCCGGAATACTGGCTGCACTTTCCCATTTTGATACGGACTGCCTCGTTACGTTTAATTTCTCGGCCAGCTCTTCCTGAGACCAGCCATTCTTCTTCCTTAAGGTAAGGATCTTTTCTGATAAAATCATGATTGCCTCCATAAAATTGTTTAAGTTTGTTAGAGATATCTCTGAACCAGAGTCGCCTTTAACTTGCTGACACTGTGACTGAAATATACCATATAGCATGGTTGCATGCTATCAATCAGCGCTGGAAATTGCGCAACTGATGGTTGCAACCGGAGAAAAATAAGGAAAAACGGTCAAATGAGGCCACGATTTTCCAGAAAATGTTCCAAAAAGGGAAAAATTATTTCGCTGCGGATGCTTGCAGCCACTTGGTCACGATCTCAATGTTCTCATCAACGGCCCGGGCAATATTTTCGATAGTCATGCCCATAGAAGCAAGATTAAGGGCTGTAGAAGCTTTTGCGTTTTTAACAGCCTCTTCTTTTTCAAGTTCAAACAATCTTCCAACTTTCGTCATCTGAATCCACCTCCTTATGGTGTCTGCAAATTCTGGTTCTATGATTTTGTCTGAAAATGTGACAATTCCGGAAAGCGCGAAGACCTGCTGGTGTTCGTCAATTATATTCTTGGCAAGTTCGATCGCCTGTCGCAGAAGTTGTTTCTGTTTCTTTTTGTTGCCGACGGTCAGTGGAAGGACAATTAGCTGCATCAGGTCGGTATCGTTCAGAAGTTCTCTTTTTCGTACCTTTGCCTGTAGCTTTTTGAGAAGCTGCTCTGTCTTAATATGTGCCAGAAATCCTGGCTCTATTGTAAACTGAATACATCCCGCGTCTAAAGCAGAATTTGCTATTTTAATGTTTGACGTATATATGACGATCATGCGTATTCTGGGATTTTTTATTCCCATGGAGAGCAGCCTTTTCAGTGTGCGGGCGACGTAATTGATATATGTTACCTTGTCTGCTTCGGAATACTTACTTTCATAGTCCAGTAACGCATAACTTCCGTCCTCCAGCAGGAACAGGTTATCCACTGTCTCTTATACACATCTCCGAGCCCACGAGACGGAGCTACAT